>JBIIOB010000315.1:0-3501 GCA_044337125.1 Bacteroidia bacterium | reverse complement strand
TTCTCCCTGCTGAGTAATTACATCCTTAATTTTCCCTTTTTTTGTATCAAAGTTATAGGTGATTTCACCTGCATCGTATTTGCCGTCAGTATTAGAAAAAACAGGTTTTTGAACCATTTTACCCGTACTATCTTTTATTCCCGAAGCACGAACTAAATTGTTTTTAAAATCGATTTCAATAAAACCTGCATTCATTTTCATGTCTTCATAAATTACTTCTGCATGATTAAATAGGTACGCTTTTTGATTTAGCATATCCACTTGCATGGAATCGGTTGCAGTGTAATGTACTTTTTCGGTTAAGAAGGCATTGTTGGATTTTTTGATGGTATCGGTTGTACTTTGAATTAAATATGGAGATGCGTTGCTTGTTAGACTTATTAACAAGCAAGAGATGAAAAATAAAACTTTACAAAAATTTAAACGCAATTTTTACTCCTATTTTTGTGTTATATGTGAAATTACAAGCCTCAAAACTATAAAAAATAACAGTTTAGAGTTCTTTTATTGGACAATTAAATAATGAAACGACTAATATATATTCCTATTATTTTGCTTGCTACTTTTTTAGTGAGCTCCTTTTCTCCAAAATTCAAGCCAATATTTGGAGTAAGAACTGTTGTTATAGATGCAGGGCATGGTGGTAAAGATCCAGGATGCCATGGTAGTAAATACAAAGAGAAAGATGTAGCCCTTGCAGTAGCACTAAAATTAGGTAAATACATTGAAGATAATTTAAAAGATGTAAAAGTAGTTTACACTCGTAAAACGGATGTCTTTTTGGAATTGCAGCAACGTGCTGAAATAGCGAACAAGGCCAAAGCTGATTTGTTTATATGTATACACTGTAATTCAGCTTGTTATAGAGATAAAAAACTAAAAAAAGACATTTGTAAAGAAGAAGTTCATGGCGCGGAAACATATGTAATGGGGATTAAAAACGAGCAAGGTAAGTTGGATGTCGCAAAGCGTGAAAACTCAGCCATTTTATTGGAGGACAACTATGTTCAGAAATACGATGGATTTGATCCGAATTCGGATGAATCGTATATTATCATGAGTATGTTTACCGATACTTACCTAAATCAGAGTTTAAGTTTTGCCCAAAAAGTGCAAAACCAATTTAAAACAAAAGCAGGAAGAGCCGATAAAGGGGTAAAAAGAGCTAGTTTGTGGGTTTTATGGCGCACCTATATGCCTAGCGTACTAACGGAAATAGGTTTTTTAACAAATCCTGAAGAGGAACAATTTTTAGGCTCACTAAAAGGACAAGATTATATTGCTTCAGGCTTATTTAGAGCTTTTAGAGAGTATAAAGATGAGATTGAGGGTACAGTAAAAAAATACGATGATAATTTTGAAAAGCAAGAAACATACAAGCTTTCAAAAGAAGACTCAACGGAGGTTGCTGAGTTAAGAAATGCGCTTAAGCCTACAATAAAAGAGGATAAAGATACAATCCCTATTAAAGCTGTTGAGAAGGAAATAACGTTTGATAAGAAAGAAGAAAAGAAGGAAGAGAAGAAAGATGCAACAGAGAAAAAAGAAATGCCCATTGTCTATAAAGTGCAAATAGCATCATCCGATAAAAAGATCCCCTTAGACGCTGATAAATTTAAAGGAGTTGAAAAACCAGGAGAATATCAAGATAAAGGTATTTTTAAATATACTGCTGGTGAATATTCAAAACAAGCGGATGCCATCAAATTGCAAGGCTTGCTTAGGAAACAAGGATTTAAAGACGCCTTTGTAATTGCTATGCAAGACGGGAAACGCATTCCGTTAAAATAATTTTCAGTATTTTAAAATGTAGGGTATTAACCTTATATTTGCATTATTCATAAAAGAACAATATGACTACAATAAAAAACAATTGGACAGTTGAAGAGATTTTGGATGTTTATAACACTCCCTTGTTGGAATTAGTGTTTAAAGCACAAAGCGTTCATCGTGAATTTAACGAAGCAAATGAGGTACAAGTTAGCTCATTGTTATCAATAAAGACAGGTGGATGTGCCGAAGATTGCAGCTATTGCCCTCAAGCAGCACGTTATAATACAGGAATTGAGGTTCATAAATTAATGACCGTAAATGAAGTTAGCGATGCAGCAGATAAAGCAAAAGAAGGTGGAGCATCACGTTTATGTATGGGAGCCGCTTGGCGCGAAGTACGTGACAATAGAGATTTTGATCGCGTTTTAGAAATGGTTAAAGTTGTGAATTCAAAAGGTATGGAAGTATGTTGTACCCTAGGAATGTTAACCGAAACTCAAGCTCAAAAACTTGCTGATGCTGGCTTGTATGCCTACAATCACAATTTGGATACTTCAGAAGAAAGTTATAAGAAAATAATTACTACTCGTAATTATGATGACCGCTTAGATACTATAAAAAATGTGCGTAAAGCGAAAGTTTCAGTTTGTTCAGGTGGAATTATTGGAATGGGTGAAAGTATAGAAGATCGTGTTAAAATGTTACTGACATTATCGTCAATGACACCTCCACCAGAATCAGTGCCTATCAATGCTTTGGTTCCTGTTGCAGGAACGCCATTGGAAGATCAACCATTGGTTCCAATTTGGGATATGGTTCGAATGATTGCTACTACAAGAATTGTAATGCCTAAAACAGTAGTTCGTTTATCGGCTGGTAGAACTCAAATGAGTTTAGAAGGACAAGCATTGTGCTTTTTAGCTGGTGCAAACTCTATTTTTGCTGGTGACAAATTATTAACTACTCCTAATCCTGATTTCAATGAGGACATGGAAATGTTTAAATTGTTTGGTTTAACTCCTCGCAAAGCGTTTAAAGGAGCAAAACAACCAGTAGTTAAAGAAGTAACAACTGTATAATTGAATATTTATTCGAATAAAATAAAAACGAAGCAATAGTATTGCTTCGTTTTTTTGTTCTAAGAAATGGTGTTATAAAATGGAATTTTCAGCAAATCAGTTTATAAAAGAATCACTTGAAAAGCGAGAAGCACAAAATGCGTTTCGTAAACTATTGGTGAACGATAATATGATTGATTTTTGCAGTAATGATTATTTAGGTTTTGCGAGATCAGCTCAATTAAAGTTAATGATTGATTTAGAATTTCAATCATTAAGTAGTTTTAATAATGGATCTGGAGGTTCTCGTTTATTAGCAGGAAATACTTTTTATGCTGAGGACTTAGAAGCCAAAATTGCAAATTATCATAATGCAGATAAAGGATTAATCTTTAATTCGGGATACGATGCCAATGTTGGATTGTTTGCTTCACTTGGTCAAAAAGGAAATACAATTATTTATGATGAATTAATCCATGCTTCTGTTCATGATGGAATGAAGATGTCGCAAGCATCCACATATCTTTTCAAGCATAACGATCTTGTTCACCTTGAAGAGAGATTAAAACAGGCTAATGGTATTATCTATGTTGCCGTAGAAAGCATTTATTCAATGGATGGAGATGATGCTCCATTATTTGAAATTCTTAGTCTTTGCAAAAAATACAAT
>JBIIOB010000021.1:0-11363 GCA_044337125.1 Bacteroidia bacterium | reverse complement strand
GCAGGATTCTTGATTTTATACAATCCCATAAATGTTTTTTGATGCTGAATTAATGGAAGTATTTTATCATAATTTTCCAACAAAAACATCATATTAACCATGTTATTATTATTGGTATGGTAGATATTGGGCAGGTCAGAAATAAATTGCTTTTCACTTTGCATCAACAAATTTATATCCTTATAACAATTAAAACATTGTAAAAATTTTTGTTGTATGGAATAAATAAGTCCCATTGCTGAATGATAATAATAACGTGCCCAAAAACTATTTACATCCTTTTGTGGTGGATAATATTTTTTTATTTCTAACAATTGTTTTTGTAAAAAACTCCCTGAAACTTTACCGCTATATATTTCTATTTGGATATTAAAGGCAATTTGCATCAAAGCTGTTTGAATGCGAATAACTTCTAATATTCTTAATTCTTCGGCAAAACTTCTATGTAACCCTTTTGTATCTTCATCCTTAACGAAAATAAGGGTTTCCCAACGAATGATTAAAAATAGAATGGAAAACTTTTCTAACAAATAGGCTTCTTTTTTTGCTTTTTGAATCACTTTCCGGCATTGTTCAAACAGACCTTTATTATACAATATTTCAATGTTCATTAAAATGTTTGAATACCGCGTCAGAAAAGTTCTGTCTTTATGAAAGGCATTTAAGCTATCCAATATATGATTGTACAAATAATTTTTTTCCGAAGGAAGATGCTTTACAAACGTTTCATTCTTAAAGGTATTCTTAATTTTCGCTTCATCATATTCTTCCTGTTTATCAATCACATCAAACAAATGAATGTAATTGTTATTAAACCCTATAACATGACGAGATGAGTGTATTTTAAAATACCTCTTCTCGGACATGCTCAAATTTTTAATCAAATGATGTAAATCTTCAGATGGTTTCATGATTGCTCATTTATAATAATAAATAGGTTTTTACTTTATAAAAGTATTGATAAATATAGAAACTATCTTTTAATATACCAAATCAGACATCCAATAATGTTTCATTTTTTTTGTGGAAATACCTTTTTTCTAAATTATTTTTGAGAAGGATAACAGTTACACTCAACAAAAAAAACATGGGATTAAGACCTAATTTTATATTAAAACTACTATTCGTTTTTACTTTTGCCATCAGCGCAAAAGCACAAAACAGTGCCTTAGCAAAATGGACTGCTAAGTATGAAAAGCAAAAAGCATTTATAGAAAACAAAGGCCAGTTCCAAATAATTGGTAGCGAGGAAGAGGTTGCCTTTGCAATGGATCATGGTGGAACAAAAATATATTTTACAAAAAAGGGGCTTGTATATAGTTTTTTAAATGTTTGGCAAAAACAAACAAATAAAGAAGAGCGTGAACAGCAAAAATTAAAGGGTTTTGCAAGTGCTGAAGAATTCAAAAAGTTCGAAGACGAAGGAAGAAAAGTAGAGCACTCAACAGATGTGATTCCAATGCTTTGGGAGGGCGCTAATCCAAACGTACAAGTTGTTGCCGAAGGAGAGTCGCCAGACTATCATTCATACTCTTACACACGCAATGGCGAAAACAAAAGCGTAAGCAACGTAAGGGCGTTCAAGAAAATCACCTACAAAAATCTTTATCCCAATATTGATGTTGAATACACGTTTCATCCCGAATCGGGAATTAAATACGCAATCATCCTTCATCCAGGAGCCGATGCGTCTAAAGTAAAAATGGCTTATTCAAAAAATCTATCGATTGTCGAAAAAAGCCTACACATTCCAACCAAATTTGGTGATATTATCGATCATGCGCCACTAACTTTTTATGGCAACAATAAAAACGCTATCATTTCGTCTCGTTTTACAAAAAAAGGAAATACTGTTTCTTTTACTTTAGGCAAATACGACAATACACAAACAGTAATTATTGATCCTTGGACCCAAACACCAAATTTTGCTACAAACTGGGATTGTGTGTGGGAGTGCGAAAAAGATGGCGCTGGCAATGTTTATATTATAGGTGGAGTAATGCCGCTTCAACTTATTAAATACAGCCCTACGGGTGTATTACAATGGACATACAACACACCATATGATACAACGGCATGGATGGGAACGTTTGCTACTGACAATGTTGGAAACTCTTATGTAACCCAAGGCTCTGTTGCAGAGATCATCAAAGTAAACACTTCTGGTGTTCAGGTTTGGAACAACACAAATCCGGGTGGAATTTTCACCTCCACCGAATTTTGGAACATTTCTTTTAACTGCGACCAATCCAAATTGGTTATTGGTGGAACAGGTGGATTTTTGCCGCCATTGCCTTATATCTACGATGTGGACGTGAATAGTGGAAACATTACAGCTAGTGTTCAAGTTACGGGTGGACAACTTTTTCCAACTCAGGAAGTTAGATCTATAGCCGCATGTGGCAATGGTAAGTTTGCTTATTTAACACACGATTCTATTGGGTATATTTCTCAAAACTTTAGTCTTTGTCCATCTGGGACCTCTGCTGCATTCCATGCTACAAACTCATATGGATTAGGTTATAAATGTGAAAACTATAGGTATGATAATTCTGGAATTATGGCCATTAGATACTTCAATGGCTTTTTATACACTCACAAAGGAAATCAAGTACACAAGCGCGATTTTGCAACAGGGGCAATAATTGCTACTGCCGCTATTGCTGGTGGCGGGTTCGCAACAAGTCAGGTTCAAAACAGCGGAATGGATATTGATGCATCAGGCAATGTTTATGTTGGATCGGGTAATGCTATCGTAAAATATGATGCTAACCTAAATGTTCTTTCTTCTGTTGCTACAACTTACAGAGTCTATGATGTACATGTTACTTCTGCTGGTGAAGTTGTTGCTTGTGGATCAACGGGCAATTCCGGAACAGCAACAAGAACAGGAACGGTTCAGGTTGTAAACATGACTGCAGCTGCACCATTAGCTTTAACTTGTTGTGACGCTACTGTTTGTAATCCCGGAGTTTTATGCCAAAATGCAACACCCGTAACACTTGTTGTTGCAACTCCAGGCGGAACATTTAGTGGCCCTGGCGTAAATCCAACAACTGGGGTTTTTACTCCAGCTACAGCAGGGGTTGGTACACACACAATTACTTATACACTTGCTTGTGGAAACGAATCGATAACAATTGTAGTTTCTCCTTGTGTTGCGCTTTCTGTGTGCCAAGAGACAAACGGGTCGTTAACAGTTTCAAATGGTGTTAACCCATACGACTGGGAATTTTTTACACCAGCATCAAGCACCCCAATTACAAACTCAGCACAATGTACCGCTTGTAGTGGATCATGGACTCCATTTGTAAATATTTGCCTTGTTGGCGGATTGCCTGCTACAAATTGTAATACTCCTGCTTTTTGGACTAGTTTTTCGTCTGCCGCAAATTCCGGCACATTGCCCGCTTCCTTTTCTGCTCAACCAATACAGGTTACCGATAATGCTGGTAGTGTAATAACAATTACAACACTGAGCGGAATTCCCGCTTGTAGCACCACAGCTTGCCCAACAATTACTGTTACCAATCCAGCAAAAACAAATGTGCTTTGCTTTGGTCAAAGCACGGGAACAGCTACCGCAAGTGCTACAGGAAGTACAACTGCATACACATATAATTGGATGCCAGGAAGCTTAACCGGTGCTTCACAAACAGGACTAGCTGCTGGTACCTACACCGTTACTGCTACCGATGGTAACAACTGTACCGGAACAACAACTATTATTATTACACAACCAGCTTCAGCAGTTGCCGTTTCTATTTCAAGCAGCACACCGGCAAGTTGTGGAAGCAGCAATGGCGCTGCTTCCGGCAAGTTGTGGAAGCAGCAATGGCGCTGCTACTGCTAATGGAACTGGCGGAACTGGGACCATTACTTACAGCTGGATGCCGGGAAGTTTAACGGGAGCAACGCAATCTGCATTAGCATCAGGAACTTATACTGTTACCGCTACGGACGGAAATAGTTGTACCGCAACAACAACAGTCTCCATTTCTAATACTGGTGGCCCAACGGCAAACATTAGCTCACAAACAAATATTCTTTGTTTCGGTCAAAACACAGGCGCAGCTACTGCTTCTGCAACAGGCGGAACAGGAACCATTGCTTACAACTGGACGCCTGGTAACTTAACTGGTGCTTCACAAACAGGATTGGCTGCTGGAACATACACTGTAACCGCTACTGATGGAGGTAGTTGTGCTGGAACAACCACTGTTACAATTACACAACCTGCAAGCGCTGTTTCTGTTTCTATCACAGGAACAACACCTACCACATGCGGAAGCAGCACTGGATCAGCAACAGCAAATGCAACAGGAGGAACAGGAACAATTACTTATAACTGGATGCCTGGAAGCATTAGTGGAGCAACAGCAAGCAACTTAGCTTCTGGAACATACACCGTAACAGCTACTGATGCTAATGGTTGTACCTCAACAACAACTGCAATTGTTGGAAGCAGTGGCGGACCTACAGTTTCTATCTCTTCACAAACAAATGTTTTGTGTAACGGAGGAAGTAACGGAAGCGCTACAGCTAGCGCTACAGGTGGAACAGGAACAATTACTTACGCTTGGAGCGGTGGAGCAGGAACAAGCGCTACAGCTAATAACTTAACTGCTGGAACATATACTGTTACAGCTACCGATGGAACTGGTTGCGCAAATGCAACAACAGTTACCATTACACAACCAGCAGCTATTGTTGTTACCGTTTCTACAACTCCTGCAACCTGCGGAAACAGCGATGGTACAGCTACAGTAAATGCAACAGGTGGAAACGGAGTATTAAGCCCTACTTGGAACACCAGCGCTACAACAAGTACTATTACAGCCTTAGCTGCCGGTACTTATACTGTAACAATAACTGATGTTGATGGTTGTACTGCAACAAACTCAGGGACCGTTTCCGTAACAGGAAACCTATCGGGTGTTAACGCAGGAACAGATGTTACCATTATTGCTGGTACTAGCACACAACTAAACGGAACCGTACCTTTTGGTGCAACGATTTTATGGACACCTTCAACTGGATTAAGCTGCACAACGTGCGAAGATCCATTAGCATCGCCAACACAAACGACAATTTATATTCTTACTGCCAACCAAAACGGCTGCACAGGAAGCGATACGGTTATTGTTTATGTAGATGTAATTTGCGGAGAATTATTTGTTCCAACAGCATTCTCTCCTAACGAAGACGGTCAAAACGATTTTGTTTATGTAATGGGTAATTGCATTACAAACCTAGAGTTTTTCATCTATGACAGATGGGGAGAAAAAGTCTTTGAAACAAAAGATGCTGCATATGGATGGGATGGAACTTATAGAGGAAAGAAAATGGATGCTGCCGTTTTTGTTTATTACTTAACAGCAATCATTAACGGACAAGAGGTTACAAAACAAGGGAACATTACACTAATTAAATAAATTATAAACCAATAAACTTACACTCAACATGAAAACTACACAACTAATTTGCGTTGTTATTTTTTAATACGCTACAAAAAAGAAAAAACTACTACTAACTCTTTTTTAAGATGTACAAAAAAAACATTTTTTCGCTTTTACGAATTACAACATTGGCTTTTGCTCTGTTTGCTTTTGCAAATAACACTAAAGCCCAAGACATTCACTTTTCTCAGTTTGACGAAACACCTGTTCAGTTAAATCCAGCATCTGTTGGCGTTCAACATGAGGTTAGGGCGATTCTTAATTTTAAAAATCAATGGCAAAGTATTGGTTCTCCTTATCGAACCTATGCATTTTCATTTGATACTCGTTTATTAAAAAACAAAAAACATCACCTTGGCTTGGGTCTTGATTTTTTCAGCGACAAAGCTGGTGATGCTTCATTTGGTTCAAACCAAGTAAACTTATCTATTGCGGGACTCATTAACCTAAACGATAAAAGTATTTTATCGGGAGGTATTGTTGCTGGCTTTGGGCAACGAAGCATGAATGCTTCTAAATTAACTTGGGGAAACCAATACAATGGCACCAACTATGATGCTGCCGCTGCAACTGGCGAATCAAGTCTTCCGGGCAGCTTCACCATGTTCGATTTAGGCGCTGGATTACAATACAATTATGGAACCGATGAAGCTTATATTTCAGCAAACAATGCTAGAAAAATAAGTTTAGGTGTTGCTGTTTTTCACCCACACCGCCCTGCTTATTCTTTTTATGGTGGTGGCGAGCGACTAAACATGAAAATTGTTTTAAACGGAAACGCGTCTATTGGAATGCCAAACAGCAATTTGATTTTAAAACCTTCTTACATTGTTTTTTTCCAAGGACCTGCAACAGAAATTAATCCGGGAATGACTTTTCAATATGTTTTACAAGAAGGATCTAAATACACTGGATTAAAAAAATCTTCGGCTTTTTCATTAGGAGCTTATTACCGTTTACGTGATGCTTTTATTGCGATTGCAAAATTTGAATACTCTAACTACTGTATCGGATTTAGCTATGATGTTAACTTATCAAAATTAAAAGTGGCTTCTTCTGCAAGGGGTGGATTCGAAATCTCCTTGCGTTGGGTATATCCTTCTATGTTTGGTAACAAACATTTTAAGTCTCGTATTTAAGACTGTTTAGTGCGGTTGGGGTTTAGTTTAATTGCAAAGCCTTCCGAAGGGGTTCGGAAGGCTTTATTTTTTCTATAATACTGATTTTCGTCAACAAATTTCTTTTCCAATTGTATTTTATTACATTTGTTAGTAGCACAATACCCCAATTAAAATGAAGATTAAAAAAATAACCATCATAACATTGCTAACGGCTTTTGCTGTTGGCTTTTATTTTTTGAACGATGCAACTTCAAAAACTACGAAAAAAGCGTTTCATTCTGAAGACGAGCTCACTGCTTTAAAAGACCGATTTAAAAGGGCCCCAATTGAAGCGGGAGAATATTTTTTACACTCATCTCATTGTACTGGTTGTCATGGATACGACTCCACGCAACAAGCAAACATTTTAGAGGATGGAAGTGATGTAAACCTTGTAGATCGTTGGCAAACATCCATGATGGCCCTGAGCGCAAAAGATCCTTTGTGGAGAGCAAAAGTAAGTCACGAAATTTTAGTTAATCCTGCACATGCGGCTGAATTGCAAAACAAATGCACCTCTTGCCATGCGCCAATGGGAAGATACACAGCCATGTTTCATGGTCAAACAAACTATGGAATAGCTGAGTTAGAAACAGATTCGCTTGGCCTTGACGGTGTTGCTTGTGGCTCTTGCCACATGATTGATCCAAGTGTTGGCTCAACCTTTTCGGGAGAAATTCCTTATGACACAAACCATGTCGAATACGGCCCTTTTGGAAGTCCGTTCACAGGCCCAATGGTTTTGTATGAAGGAATAACTCCTGTTTTTAGTAATCATGTTAGCAAGGCTAGAATGTGTTCTTCTTGTCATACATTAATCACCCAAACGGCTGATTTATCGGGCAATTTAACGGGTGGTGAATTTGTTGAACAAGCAACCTATCATGAATATTTAAACTCAAGCTATGCTGGAACCAACACTACTTGCCAATCGTGCCACATGCCTAGAATAAACGAACCAATCGTTATTTCAAATGGAATCCTTTCGTTACAAGGGCGCTTTCCTTTTAATCAACACACATTTGCTGGTGCCAATTATTTTATGTTAAGCTTAATTAAAAACAACAAAGTGGCACTGGGAATAAATGCTGACGATGCTAAATTCGACTCTTCACTTGTTGCAACATCAAACATGTTGAAGTTTCAGTCCCTTGACGTTAATTTATTTTTAGATAGCACCTTAAACGATACAGCTTATTTCAGAGTTAAATTAAAAAACAAAACAGGACACAAGTTTCCTTCAGGCTATCCTTCGCGAAGAGCTGTTGTTCAATTTGTTGTAACAGACGCAAGCAACGATACGCTATTTAAATCAGGAACATTTACAAATACGTATCGTGTTGTTGGAGAAACAAATCAATTTGAAGTGCATCACAATATGATTAACCAAAATGATGTTCCTCAAATTTATGAGATGGTAATGGGAGATGTTAACTCAAACGTTACGACTGTTTTAGAAAGAGCGGCAACACCCTTGAAAGACAACAGAATTCCACCATTAGGATTTACTACTGCTCATAGCACCTACGATACCGTTAAGATTATTGGCGCTGCAATTTCAGATGATGACTTTAATAAAACAAATGCAATAGAAGGCTCTGGAATGGATTATGTTCATTACCGTGTTCCATTAAATGGATTTAGTGGAAGCATGCAAGCAAAAGCAAAAGTATATTACCAATCTGTTCCCCCAAAATATACTGACGAAATGTTTGCCTTCAACAGCACACCAATCAATACATTTAAAACAATGTTTCAAAATGCCGACCAAACACCTTTTTTGGTTGGAGTTGATAGTTTAAATAACACGGTTACTGGAATTTCGGCTGTTTCTGTAAATACAATAAATGTTTGGCCAAGCATTTCAATGGATGGACAGGTTTTTGCTGCAGCTCAATATGGCGAGTTAATTAAAAACATTGAGGTGTATTCGTCTTCTGGAGCACGTGTTAGTGCAATTTACAACACCAATTATCAATCGGAGTTTAATTTTTACTTACCGAATGCAAGAGGTGTTTATTACATAAAAATAAGAACCGGAAATAAAATAATTACAAAAAAAGTTGTGAAATCGTAATTTTTTTGTTTCCTTTAGTATTCTCTAAACAATTGAAAACTAATTATTAACCAATTTATTTACCCCAACATGAATAAATTTACTTTTATGCGTACGATTGCATTAGGCTCTGGTCTTGTGATTGGAGCGTTAAACGCAAACGCACAGTTTGGATTTACAAATTCAAACTCTCGATTAACTCCTACAAGTATGCGCAGTGGCAACTGTGTTACAGTTGTGGATGTAAACAACGATGGACTTGATGATATCGTTCGTATGGATCAATCAAAAGAACTTTGGGTTGATTTACAAACAAGAAGCGGAAACTTTACTTCTTATAACCTTGGAAATGTTTCTGGTTCTGGTGTGTGGGGTATGGCTGTTGCCGATTTTGACCACAACGGTTGGAAAGATGTTGTTACTGGTCCGAATGGAAGTGTTTATTTAGCAAAACTTTCTTGGAATGGGACAACAATTGTTAAAACACAGTCTACACTTTCTAATTCTAACTTCTTTACCCAAAACATCACCTGTGGTGATTTTAATAATGATGGTTGGGATGATGTTTATGTGTGTGATGATAATGCATATGCAAAAGTATATATGAATGATGGTGCTGGGAACTTACAGTTTTTAGCTCACTCAACAACATCTATGACTATTGGTACAGGTTCAAAAAGCTTAACGGTGCAAACTGGTTTAAGTTTTACAAACGGACAAACTGTTCGTGTTGGATACGATGGAACCAAATACATGACAGGAACCGTTACTTCTTATAACTCTGGAACAGGAGCATTAGTTGTAAATGTTACTTCTGTTGTTGGTTCTGGAACACACCCAACGTGGTCGGTACATCCAAACGTTGTATTTAATCACCAAATTAGTACAGCAACTTATAGTGGCGACCCTGCCGATTCTGGTAACTACGGAAGTGCATGGTTAGATTTTGACAATGATGGTGACTTAGATTTTTATGTTGCTCATTGCCGTCAAGCATCTACAAGTGTTACCGACTTAAGAAGAAAAGATCGTTTATTTGTAAATGATGGAAACGGAAACTTTACAGACATGGCATCTGCTCACGGAATTGAGGCTGGTGATTATAACCAAACATGGACAGGAAGTTTCGGAGATATTGACAACGATGGCGATTTCGATTTAATGGTAACTAACCATGATATTGCTAGTCAAATTTTTGAAAACGATGGTTCTGGAAACTTTACTGACATAACAGGAACAACTGGTTTCTCAACAACAGGAGCTGGATCACAGCCAATTGAATCTTTCTTCGAAGATTTTGATAACGATGGCTTTGTGGACATTTTTGTAACTGGATCAAGCTTCGTTTTATACAAAAACAATGGAAACAAAACATTTACATTGGTTGGTAACGCTGGTATGTCGCAAACAGGTGGAATGGTTTCTTTTGCTTGTGGTGATTTAAATCACGATGGATTTGCTGATATCTTCGCTTCTTATGGTGATATCTACAATAGCCCAGGATCGACTAACGATGTTTTATATTTAAACAATAAAAATGCAAACCACTTCATTACATTTGCTTTAACAGGAACTGTAAGTAATCACGATGCGATTGGTGCACGTGTTACAATCTATGGAGCATTTGGAACACAAATTCGTGAAGTGCGTGCTGGCGAAAGCTATGGTACAGTTAACTCGTTTAACTTACACTTTGGTTTAGGAGCAAACACAACAATCGACTCTGCTCGTATCGATTGGCCATCTGGTTTAACAACCTCTTTTGGCGCTTTAAATGCTGATCAATTTGTTTCTTCTGTAGAGGGAACTTGTAGCATTACCAACAACACAATCCCTGGTCCATACAATTTATGTACAAGCCAAACATTAACATTAACTGCTAATGCTGGTTTTTCATCATACAGCTGGAACACAGGAGCAACAACACAAGCGGTTACAACATCTACAACTGGAAACTTTAACGTATTGGTATCAAACGGTGCTTGTACAAACGTTTCTCCAACAGTAGCAGTTGTATTAAACCCAGATGAAACACCTACTGTTAGTCAATCGGGTGCAAACACTTGTCAGGGAACACTTACCCTTTCAAGTTCTGCAGCAGCAGGATATACTTGGACAGGACCAAATGGATTTACTGCATCAACTCAATCTATTAACCCTCCAACATCTGGAACATATAGTTTAACAATTCAAGGTACTTGTGCTGCATTCAATGCTGCTCCAACAGCAGTAACGGTAAACGCATCGCCTGCACCATCTGGAGTTGACCAATCTAGTCCAACACCAACATCATTCAACTTAACTGCTACTGGCGCTAATAGTTCTAACATCTCTTGGTACAACCAAGCTGTTGGTGGAACACTATTAACTACTGGTGCTAACTATGCTACACCTTTAATCAGTACAACAACAAATTATTTCGTTGAAGAGTCGTTCAACTACCCTGGTGCAATCAATGGTGTTGGTCCTAAATTTTTCCAAGGAACAAACAACTATTCAACTACAACAAACGGGTCTGTTGATTTTGATGTATTAGGAACTTGTACATTAAAAACGGTTAAAGTATACACTGATGTTGCAGGAACACGTTTAATTGAACTAAGAAATTCCGGTGGAACGGTTATCAACTCGTTGTCGGTTGCTTTACCAGCAGACACATCAGTAATTACACTTAACTGGGCATTAAAC
>JBIIOB010000314.1:0-3519 GCA_044337125.1 Bacteroidia bacterium | reverse complement strand
CTTTATACTGATGGTAATCAGCATTTGTATGTAAATCGTGGTTTAGGATTTTTAGGCTATCCCGGTAGAGTAGGGATATTACCAGAAATTACAGTGATGGAATTGTATAACGCTTAAGGATAATATTCATAGGCTCCTATATCTGGAACCCCATTTCTTAAATTATTTTTTAAATCGAAGGGAATCACAATTCCTGTAGAACCTGCATCTATTGCTGGTGAAGTTGCTTGCAATTGATAATCGTTAGCTCCAGTGTTTTTAAATTGTGGATTTGTGTTTTTTAGAATTGAATTATAATAGAATGGATTGGTTGTATTTCTTGCAGTTTTTACAATACAATTTTCGAATTCATAACTAAAGAAACCTGGGCCTGCTAATGTTGTTGAGTCCATTCCAACTTCTTCTGTAATATCTCCATAGATGATACAATTTCCAAAATAACAACTATCTAGCGGGCGAACTAACAAGGTACTTCCACTTATGTAATAATTGTTGAGTGCAATGGTTGGCGTTTGACGATCATCTGCATTCCAGAAATTAGCGAATGTGCAGTGTTCAAATTTGTAGTTTCCACCTAAAGTTAGCGCTGTTACATATAATCCGCAATTTGAATAAACACAATTATTACTCCAAATACGAGCCCCTTGTCCATACAAGGCAGCAATTTGCATGTTTTTTATAATGCTATTAGAAAGTTTTAATGTTGGTTGTGTTAAGGATGCAATGGTATCGACTTGAACTCCAATATTTGCATTTTTAATTATTGCCCAATCGATTGAATTGTTTTTGCTAAGTGCAGAAAGCCAAATGCCTCTCCATTGAGCAGGTGCATCTTTATAAGCTGGTTCGAGACGATAACCTTGGAAGCTTGGTTCGTTACCAAACGTTCCATTTACAACCAATGTTCCTTCTTTATAAACATATAAACAAGCATTGTTATAAAAATACATTTTCGTGTTTTGCTGAACAGTTAACTTGCATGCGGAATCAACCACAGCATAACCAAATACTAAATAGGGTTTGTCATTCGGTAGAATGGTATCAAAGCCAGCTCTACCAATAATAGAATAATCAGGGAATCCGCTAGTAGGAAAGTGGTCAGGTTTTACTAAATATACATCTTGTCCAATAGCAGTTAGCTTAACATCTTGAATGTTTCCATTTGTTTCAAAAATTACAGAATCTTTAATTAAAAGGGGAGAGGTACTTCCTGTTGGGTCAACAGTAACTTGTACAAACACAAATATACTATCACCTGCCATTATCTCAACATCACGAATGATTGGATTAGATGTAGTTGTTGGTGTCCCGTCCACATTTATTCGATACTGAGAAGAACTGCCTCCACCTAAAAATATTTTGGAAATATTAATAGGTTGGTCATGCTTGTTATAAATTCTGAAGGAACGAGTTGTGGAACCTACTTGTGTAAAAACGGTATCAAATAAAACACTATCAACTGAGAATTCAAGTTTTGCAGAAGAATCAGTTAATAATTCATCCTTTTTACAAGCACTAAAAAAAAGACTTGAAAAAATTAGAAAAGAGAAAATAGTTTTTACAAAATTCATTATGCGAATATACGTTAAAGCTTTTGCTAAACGATTTTTGAATTGAAATATTTTATTACTGTGAACTTATTGTTTGTGCCACCACCCAAGCCGTACTCCATGCATTTTGAAAGTTAAAACCACCAGTAATTCCATCTACATCAATCACTTCTCCTGCAAAAAAAAGATTTGGAATAATTTTACTTTCCATTTTGGTTAAATCAATTTCTTTCAAATTTATTCCGCCACAGGTAACAAACTCCTCTTTAAAGGTTGTTTTGCCTTGCACTTTATAATCATCATTGATAAGGCAATTAATAAGTTGATTTGCATTTTTTTTAGGCAAATCTGCCCAGCGAACACTATCTTCTATGTTTGCTTTTTTTACAAGATGCTCCCATAGACGTTTTGGGAGTTCAAATGGGCAGCAATTCATAATAGCCTTAGAGGCATTTTCTTCTCGTTGATTGTTAAATTCAATTCGTAGTTTTTCTTCTGTATGCTTAGGTAACCAATTTACTAGAACGGTATAATTATAATTTAAATCACTTAATATACGAGCTCCCCAAGCCGATGCTTTTAAAATTGCAGGACCACTTAATCCCCAATGTGTTATAAGTAAAGGACCTTCAGTTTCCAATTTCGTACTAACTATTTTAACTTTTGCAAATGGTACAGCAACTCCCATCAATTCTGTTATGGTGTTGTTGGGAATATTGAATGTAAATAACGAAGGAACAGGTTTGTGAATAGTATGACCAAGTTTTTCTATCCATTCGTATGCACTTGCTTTAGCGTTTCCACCAGTAGCAATTATTAATTTGTCGCAATTAAAAGACCCACCACCATTTGCTAAAAGGGAAAAGGTATGATCTTGATTTTTAGAAATTTCTGTTATATCGACACCCATTTTTATTTTAACTCCTAATTTATCAGCTTCTTGCATAAGGCAATTGATAATTGTTTCGGAGGAGTTGCTGGTTGGGAACATTCTACCATCGGTTTCGGTTTTTAATTCAACACCACGTTCTTTAAACCAAGTGATGGTATCGGTGGTAGAGAATCGACTAAAAACATTCCTAAGCTCTTTTTCACCACGAGGATAATTTTTAATTAGTGCCGCATTGTCGAAACAGGCATGGGTTACATTGCATCTTCCTCCACCTGATACTCGAACTTTTGAAAGAATTTTGGATGATTTTTCTAAGATTAAAACTTCGGAATTATTATTCAATGAAGCACAATTAATTGCCGCAAAAAAACCTGCAGCACCACCACCAATAACAATTATTTTGAGCTTTTCCATTTCGGTACAAGATTACAAAAAAATATTAAATAGGTTTTCTGATTTTTTGTACCTTTATAGAGTATGTTAAACCGATTTATTTGCATCTTACTTTTCTTACTTTCAACCCTTGTTTTTATTTCAGGGTGTTCGAGGGATGAAGGTGCTTTGCCTGATTTTGGATACAATTATTATCCTGAACAAAAAGGAAGTTTCATCGTTTATGATGTAGATTCCTTTTTCTACAATGATTTTACAGATCAAATTGATACATTTAAGTTTCAGATAAAGGAGAAAACGGAATCCTTTTACAATGACAATCAAAATCGAAAAACGGCACGAATAGAGCGATATGTAAAGAACTATAATGATACCATTCCATATAGCGCAATGTCTTGGACATTGAAAGATGTTTGGGCATCCAATAAAACAGTTTCTACCGCTGAAAAAGTTGAAGAGAATGTTCGCTTCGTAAAACTTGTATTTCCAGTTAAGGAAGAACAGTTTTGGAATGGAAATGCACAAAATACATTGGATGGCTGGAATTACAGTTATGAATTTTTTGATCGTCCACGAACGATTGGCGGAGTAGTTTTCGATTCAGTTTTGCAAGTAACACAGTATGATGATAAATTAAACAATTTAATTAAACATCAATATTACATTGAAATGTATGCACGAAAC
>JBIIOB010000313.1:0-3531 GCA_044337125.1 Bacteroidia bacterium | reverse complement strand
ATTTCCATTATCAATAAACTTTAATAATTCTTCGGTATCTAAATCGTCTGGATTAAAGGATTCGTTTATGAAAACATAAGTTGTGTTTTGTTGTTCACCCATTTTTAAGGTGTTGTAAATTGGGACTTTGCTTTCTTTAATTGTGGTTGATTTAAAGATGGAAGGTAGTATGGTATACAAAGCAGATGTGCCATAAGGTTTTTTGTCTTTTTTTAAATAAGATAAACTCCAATCAATTGGCTTTGGTGCAATAATTTGCAATAGAATTAACAAAGCAAAACATATTGCAAGGAAGAAGATGTATTTTTTATTCCCTTTAAACATTAGGCTTTGAATGCATTAAATTTTTCAATGGTACTTTTAAAACGCTCTTCATTTAAATCAAAATCGCCATACCAAATGAATTCATAGAGTAAAGCAAGTTCATTGAATTGTGAACTGAATTTGCTTTTAGAAAGTTCAATGGTATAATCATTATTGGTTTTGTCGATTTGCCAATGTATTAGATTTTTGTCGGTTAGTTCTTTTAACAACTTTAAAAAGTGCAACCTCACAGCCTTTCGATAATCCTTGTTTTGTATTGCTTTAGTAATTAAATCTTGGAAATCGATGTTATGTATATCATCATCAAACTCCGTAAAATTGATTTCAATACTTGCACTTTTGCCATAAAACAATGCACGAATATTGTTTTTAATAAGCAAATAAATTATTAAAGCAATTGCTAGGGCTATCAATACGTATTTTAAAATATCAAAACCAATTTTACCTCCATCTGAATCAAATAGTTTATCTATCATTCGCCAAAACCATTCTTTAAAACGATCCCAAGGTGTTTTAGGTGCAGGTCCAACTCGATCATAGATGTAGTCCTCATCCTCAAGCATTTTTTTTAAATCAGCTCCTGGCGGTACTTTTAATTGAACATTAGAGCTATCTATTTTTATTATGTATTCCGTTTTTTTTATTGAATCAATTTGGCCATAGGCATTTGTTCCTATCATTAAGTAAAACGAAAGGAGGTAAAAAAAGAAAAAATAATATGTTTTAGCGATGTTCTTCAAAGTTATTATTGGTTGGTTTACCTATCTCATCAATACGTTCTAATAACCCTTCTCCATCTTTTTTCTCAGCCAAGCTGTAATAATGAAACCCACAAATGATGTAGTAGATACTATATGTTAGCTGCACGCAAATGGTGCAAACGGTTGCAACAATTAAAAATGGAATTGAAATTTCATCTGAGCCTTCTTTTATGTTTCCAATCATCAAAATCATTTGGTAAATGAATTGTGGAACAGTAAATACAAAAGCTATAATTCCAATGGCAATTGCCCCACAAACAACTAGTACCCATGTCCACCAAAAGTCTCCTTTCATTACTCTACGTGTTTTACTCATTCCAGAAGTTATGCTGGTATTGTCCTGCATAGAAGATAGGTAAAAAACAGAAAATTGCCACATAAATGGTGGTGCAATTATTAAACTTCCGATCACTAATAAAATTCCCATTAAAACTCCAAAAGCAGGGTGTATGGCTCCAAACATCGCTACAAATAAAACTATTAGGATAATTGCAATTATAAATAGAAACATATATAGGAAAAAGCCACCAATTATTTTTCCAGCATTTTTAAAAAGAATGGCAGATACATCAGTAGTTTTGAAATTTCCTGGGCCAAATTTGTTATAGGCCACCATATAAGCAAATGTTGTCCCCAGTAAAGCCAGTTGACTAAAAATGCTTGCAAAAATGAACAAGAAATAGGTTAATCCGAATTGGGCAAAAGGATCGGGGTTGTTCATTAAACCTTTTGATGAGAACATCGTTACTGCAGTAGATTGATAAAATGCTCCCGAAATGGCAGCAATCAATATTAATGGACCAGCAATAAAAATCAATGATTTGAAAAACGGCTTAAAATTTTGACGAATAAATTTTACCGAAACATTGAAAACTTCCCCAAAATCTCTGACTTCTTTAAAGTTTATTTTTTCTGTATTCATTTCCTATAATTATTTAGTTGATTTTGCTTTGTTATTTAATCGAATTGGGTAAATAATAAAATACCAAATTATAAATGCGAGTGAGCCTAAAATAATAGTTAAACTTAACCAAATAGGCATTTCTGTATGTCGAGTAACAAAACTTTCTAAAAAACCAGCAGTAATAAATATTGGCACCAAACCAACGGCAATTTTCACACCTTGCTTTGCACCTTTTACAAAGGAGGCGGCTCTAGAATAGGTTCCAGGAAATAAAAAGCTATTGCCAAGGGTTAAGCCTGCACAGCCGGCAATAATTATTGCTGAAATTTCTAATGTGCCATGGATCCAAATAACTAAAACAGATTCTAGCAACACTCCTTTTGTATAAAAAAAATATTGAAAAGCTCCCAACATTATTCCATTTGTAAAAAGCATATAACCGGTACCTAATGAAAAGAGAATTCCCATTGCAAAGCATAGAAATGAAACATAAATATTATTGACTGTGATACCTAAAAACATATCTACTTCATTCATCTTTTTGTAAACCGCCATTGGGTCGCCATTGTCAATGTTTTCCAATGTCATGTTAACATAAGAGTCACCCATGATTAATCTCACAAAGGAGTCGTCATAGGCTGAAGATACAGCTCCAATTAATGCTGCAACAATAAAAATCAAAAAGGCATACAAAAGTTGTTTGTGGGAGTTTTTGAATAGAAATGGTAGTTCATATTTCCAAAAAGTGATTATCCTCGAACGTTTTTCTTTCTTGTTTTTGTAGATTTCTTGATGGACCCTTGCAGCCAGTGAATTAAGGTATTGTGTTGTTTTGGCTTTAGGGTAATGCGTTTTTGAGTAAGATAAATCATCAGTTAATTGAACAAACAAATCGGCCATAATATCAGGGTCAGAATTGCCTTTTGTTGAAATAAGATTTTCAAACTGTTGCCATTTATCGGCATTTTGTTTTAAAAAAGTTATTTCTTTCACTTATTATTTATAATTTGCTCTTGTGTAAATTTATACAAATATTTGCTTAATGGATAATATTAAAATACAAACTACCCAAAATGTTGATATTGAATATGAGGTTGCCAGTATCGGTGATCGTATTTTAGCAACATTATTGGATTACGTATTCTTTTTGGCTTATTTTCTAATTTTTATTGCAATTGGTGCCTTAACTGATGGGGCCATTTTTAATAGTATAGCATTGAATATCATTTATTTTCTTCCTATTTTATTCTATGATTTAGTTTGTGAAGCTGTTTTTCAAGGAAAATCATTTGGTAAAATGATTATGAAAATCAAAGTGGTAAAGGTAGATGGGACACAAGCAAATTTTGGAGCATACATTTTGAGATGGTTATTACGTATTGTTGATACTCGGTTGTTTTCAGGTGTTATTGCATTAATTGCAATTGTTGCAAATGGGAAAGGTCAGCGAGTAGGGGATATGGCTGCTGGAACCACTGTTATTAAAATGAAACAGAAAGTAACATTAAATGATACTATATTGAATAAAGTTAAACCTGATTA
>JBIIOB010000312.1:0-3537 GCA_044337125.1 Bacteroidia bacterium | reverse complement strand
AAAAATAATGGTACTGTACTTTGTTGACACCTTGGAATACGATGTTTATTTGGATGTACGTGAAGAAATCAATTATAAAATTATTGAAATCGTGCGCCAAAATGGTAGTAGTTTTGCCTACCCAACCTCCACTGTTTTTGTAAAAAATTAATCTTACACAATAAATGAATTGTTGGTTGCGTTATCTAACCAAAACCGCACAACATCCCACACAATTACTTTACTTATTAATGGAATTAAGTACAAAATTGGATTAACCATTTTTTGATTCCCCTGCTTAATAGGTTTTATGGCCGAAAAATTATTTTTAATTCGGTTATGGAAATTAACTTATTAATGCACCTTATAATCAAAAACACAGTTTAACCAATAAACTTAATAGCCATGAACCTAAACTTCAACAACTCCGAAAAATTAAATGATTTAATTTTCGAAAACAGAAATAAAACGTATGGTGCTTATGCAATACGTAAATCACAAAGCGATAGTTTAACATTAGCAATGCTTGGATCTTTTGGGTTTTTTGCTTTGATTGCCTTTGGAGCTTATTGGTTTTCAAATAAAGATGTGAAAATATCAAGTTTGGATAATGGAAATTTAGTGCCAGAAATAATGATAACAGAAATGCTTGTTGATCTTACTCCACCTGAAGTAAAACCAAAAGAGATTGAAAAGCCCAAAGAAATTGTTCCTTTGAAAACAGAATCTGGTCATTTGACTGCGAGTGATGATAAAAAAAATACACTTGATAAAACAACAGATCAGATGAATTTAAGTAAAAATCCTACTGATGGAAAGGATAGTGCTTCTTATAAAAAAGAAATTGTTGTACCTACAATTAAACCCGTGGAAAACACGAATAAAGTAGAGTTTTTTGTGGATCAAATGCCAGACATGCCAGATATGGCAAAATTTATAAGTGAAAACTTAAATTATCCTCAAATGGCAAAAGAGGCTGGTACACAAGGAACTGTTCACTTAACTTTTGTGGTTGAAAAGGATGGTTCTATTACAGATGTAAAATTGTTAAAAGGAATTGGAGATGGTTGTGAGCAAGAAGCCATGCGTGTTATAAAATTGATGCCCAAATGGAAGCCAGGAATTAATCATGGCAACCCAGTTCGTGTTCAATGCAATTTGCCAATAAAATTCAAGTTAAAATAAACATTTCAATGTTTATAAGTTAATAAGGTTAAAACAAAATTGAGCTTAGCAGCACTTAATTTAGCAATCGCAATCTACTGCGATTGCTTTTTCGTATAAATAACTAAAAAAACGATACATGCTTAATTCTGTTTTAATTCAAATGGTTGTAAGTGGTGCCAATACCGCTACACAAGTTGTCGATTCTGCTAAAACGGTTGCAACGCAAATGCCACTTGCAGCACCAGCTCCTGCACCGGAACATACCCTTTCTGTTTTTGATTTGGTAATGAAAGGTGGTTTTATCATGATTCCAATGGCAATCTTGTTATTACTTACGCTATTTTACTTTTTCGAACGCTTAATCGTAATAAGTAAATTATCTAAAATGGATAAAAACTTCATGAACAACATTAAGGATTATATTCATAATGGAAATTTAGATGCTGCTAAAGCATTGTGTAAAAGTGCAACAGCACCCGCTGCTCGTATGGTTGAAAAAGGATTATCCAGATTAGGCAAGCCAATTAAAGAAATTGAGGAGGCAATGGAAAGTGTAGGGAAATTGGAAATTAACCGGATGGAAAAAAACTTAAGCATATTGAGTTTGATTGGAAGAATTGCTCCCATCTTTGGTTTTATTGGAACAATTGCTGGGGTTATCAAAATTTTCTATGATATATCATTAACGGATAACATTAGTATTGGTGTTATTTCAACAGGTTTATACCAAAAAATGATTACAAGTGCTACTGGTTTAGTAATTGGATTGTTGGCATTTATATTCTATTATATTTTGAATTCAATGTTGGATAAAACCATCAATAAAATGGAAACTGCATCTGTAGAATTTATGGATATCATTAACGGACCAGGAAAATAACAACTGGTTGATTGAATTAATTTCTAAGATAAATTTCGGTTAAAATGAAACTAAAACGCAGACATAAAGAGGGAGCAGAGGTAAGTACTGAATCGTTGAACGATATCATGTTCTTTTTGCTATTGTTCTTCTTAATTATATCCACTTTGGCAAATCCAAGTGTATTAAAGTTAACCTTGCCCAACTCACAAGCAGCACAGCAAATGAATAAGCAGCAAGTAACTGTTGACATTAGCGCAGATCATGAGTATGCGGTAAACAAAACAAAAATACCATTTGCTGATTTAGAGAATGCAATTAAAATTGAAGTAGAACGAACACAATCTCCAACAGTAGTTTTGCGTTTGGATAATACACTGACTGTTCAAGATTTAGCAGATGTAATGCAAATTGGCTATAAGTTGGGTGTTAAAATGGTATTAGCTACAAAATCAGCAGATAAATAGAATGAACGCAAGCTTAGAAAATAAAAGTAAATTACAAGCAACAATCTTTTCGGTTGGAATTTTTGCCTTGTTATTTTTATTCATTTTTTTCTGGAAAATAATTACCCCAAACCCTCCATTTGAAATTAAACCGGTACCTGAAATAGAAATTGGTTTAGGTATGGAGGGCTTAGGAAATGCTGATGCAGGTGGTAGTGGACAAAACGATGATGATATTGCTACAAGTGAAGAGGCTGCTGTTACACCTGCTGTTTCAGACAATACACCCAACATAATGACGGATAATACCGAAGAGAGCGCTGTTGTAAAAACAAATCCAAACAATAAAAACGATGCAAAAACTGATGCTAATCCTGTAGTAGAACCAAAACCGAATACGGAATTATTGAATGCATTGGCTGCTTTGAAAAGCAAAAAGAAGCACGATGGAAAAGGTGAAGGAGATGGAAATACTGGAGGCTCTGGAACTGGAACTCAGCAGGGTGTAGGTGATGGATCAAGCACAGGACATGGTGATAATACTCCTGGATACAATGGTGGTGGTGGTTATGATTTGAAAGGACGTATGTTGGTGAAAAAACCAGAGAAAATGACAGATTCTGAAGAAGAAGGTATTGTAGTAGTTGAGATTATTGTTAACGAATTGGGTAAGGTAATTAAAGCTACACCTGGTATGCGCGGATCTACAACCACAAGTTCTAATTTATATGCAAAAGCCCGTCAAGCCGCTTTGAGTGTTAAATTTAATGCTAGTCCAAGTGGGGCAACAGAACAAAGAGGAACCTATACCTTTAAATTTACCTTAGAGTAATTTCTTTAGTTCTTCTATCTGCTCGATGTGTCTGTTCGTGTGGGTAATCAAAAAATAAATCCAATCTAGTTTTGTCATTTCCCCCAAACGTGGATGTTTGATGGTATGTGTTTCTGTTGAAATATCATGTTGATTTAAATGCAAAAGGATTTTATCCATCACAATATTGATGCTTTGTTTTCCTTGTTCAATGGTGTTGAATCGTCCGGTAGGACTCACAAAGTCAGGTGCAGGAACTTTAAAATCTTTGCGTT
>JBIIOB010000311.1:0-3540 GCA_044337125.1 Bacteroidia bacterium | reverse complement strand
AGTTGAGAAAGGAGATACCGTTTTTGAGATTGCAAAGCGTTATGGAACAACTACTGCATCAATCAAACAAATGAATGGATTTACAGCAGGAAGAATTCGTTTAAAAGTTGGTCAAGTAATCAATGTTGCTCAATGACAATATACTAAACGTTAGTTAGTTTATTTAAACAACGCATAAACGCATCACGCATTCCCTCGCACTGTACTTCTCTTCCTACATTATTTGTTTTGTGTGCTTCTATAATTGCATCATTCACATGAGCAATTTGTTGATTAAGCCATTGAACCACTTCTTGTAATTGTTCTGATTTCATGGGGATTGTGGTTTAGAGTTGTTAGCTGATACGAACCTTATTTTTTTTTGTTTCGCAACATTCTATTTTAATAATTGTTTTAAGATATTTGCAACCATAAATGAACAAGGAATTTATAGTTAATTTAAAAACGAAATTAGCAACTGAACCTCTACCAGGTGAGGATGTTCAGTTTTTAATGGCCCCTATTACCAGGCAAAAAATCAAACAAATTAAACCAGATAGTTACTCCCCACGTAAAAGTGCAGTACTCATTTTATTATATCCTACAGATAATTCAATTAATACGATATTAATTCAACGCCCCATTTATGAAGGGGTACATAGCGGTCAAATTGCATTCCCTGGAGGTAAATTTGAAGAAATCGACATAACACTAGAAAATACAGCCTTAAGAGAAGCAAATGAGGAGATTGGAATAAATACCGATGGCATTCAGCTAATTGGAAGCTTGAGTGAGGTTTATATTTCGCCTAGTAACTTTTTAGTTAAACCAATTATTGGATACATTGAAAAGTTGAATCCATTAAAAGCAGATAATTATGAAGTTAATCAGATAATTCATACTGATTTATTTTCATTAAATAAGGAAAGTATTAAAGGAATAAAAACCATTGAACACAGCAATGGATTTAAAATAAAAACCCCCTATTATGAAATAGAGGGCTTAACAGTTTGGGGAGCAACAGCAATGATGATTAGTGAACTCAATGCTGTGGTATCAAAAGTTATTTCTTTTTAAAATCAGCCATGATATTATCATAGCATAAGTAATAATCACCTTTTGCTAATGTTGCAATATCTAATTGATTTCCAAAACCTCTTTTCACTACATTACCATAAACATCAAAAACTTCGTAAAGTGTTTCTACTGAAAATTGAATGTTATTAGAATTTTTTGTATAGGTAGGTTGTCCAACAGTTGAGATAAAAACCACATTGTCAGAAGTTCTAGCAACACCACCATAACCAACTTGTTTTACTCGAAACTTGTTTTCTCCACTATGAGCTGAGGTTTGGAATGAATAGGTATTATTTTCCATTGATCCGTTTCCTTTAACTTCACCTACAGGTATCCATTTGTTCCATCTAAATTGCTCAACAACATAAGGAAGTGAACCCATTTCTTTTTTTGTAGACCAAGAAAGCAAACCATTTTTATCAATTGCAATATTTACAACTTCAAATGTTGCTTTAGGCTTCAGTGCTTCCGGATTTAGTACTTTCGGACTACAATCATCTTTATGTCTGATCTCAACAGTAACAGGTGTCCCTGGTTTAATTTGGAATGCGGTAAAATCAATCTCAAACGCACTAGAATTAACTTCATCAGTAGAAACTTTGCCATTGATAATAACTTCATATGTACAAAAACCTACTCCGTTTCCAGAATAACCATTTTGAATGTACAAATTTTTATCTTGGTATTTCCCCTCAACCACAATACTACCAGCCAACAAATTGTTAACGATGACAATACAAATGACGATTAAAGAAATTAGTTTTTTCATTTTCTACTATTTTTTTAGAATTATTTACAAATATATAAATAAAATTCCGTGCAATTGCAAAAGAAAGTGCATTTAGATTGTTTTTAATGGAATTAAAACGCTAAAAAAGAAGACTTTACCTATAAATTTACGGAAAAATAAGGTGTTTTAATTTTACGAGGCCAAAAAGTGCAACAAACACAAAAAGGATGAAAACTAGGATTTTGTAGCTTCCTTTAAAAAAATCTTTATTCCCCACTTTATCTTTAAAATAGGCATAACTAATGCCAACAACAAATACGATAAAAAATACAACGGCAAAGATTATTTGTCCTTTACTAAACATTTTACTTGATTTTAGAAAACAAAAGTACGGTTTTTATTTATTTGGTTTATTACCAATTTCATTTGTTATTTTTACAAAAAATTTGATTAATGCCCTTTCGAAAATTACTAGTAACCTTATTCATTCTTTTTCTTTCAACCATTGCCTTGGCCAATAGAATAACAAGGGCTTTCGATGCACTTTCCATTTATAACTATTTTGAAGCAAAAAAACTTTTTGAAAAATCACTTAAAAAAGAAACCACAGCCGCTTCATTCGGATTAAGTATTATTTATGAGCGAACCGACAACCCATTTTCTAACATTGACAGTGCTTACAAATACATTATCAAATCGGAACAAGCATTTTCATCACTTACCTTAAAAAAAGTGAATCTATTAAATGAATTAAGAATCAACCAACACACAATTGATTCATTAAAATCTAGGATTCATAAAAAAGCATTTGATTACTATACATCCCAAAATTCGATCTTGGCTTTAAATAAATATATTGACAATTATACCACTGCAGCTGAATGTTTTGATGCAATCGAATTAAGAAACAAATTAGAATTTAATACAGCAAAACGAATACATACATCAGAAGCTTATAAGCAGTTCATTGACAAGTATCCTTTTTCGAAGGAAGCAGATGAAGCGAAATCACTCTATGCACAAACCTTATTTGAAGAATCTACTAAAAACAATACATTATCAGAATTTGAAAAATTTATCCAAGACCATCCTTCAAGCCCATTTATTGAAAAGGCCGAAGATGCAGTATATTCTATAAGTACGCAAACAGGGACCATTCAATCGTATTATGAATTTATAAAGAATTATCCTAACAATAGAAATATTGACATTGCTTGGAAAACAATTTACAATCTCTACAACTATGATTTTACAACAGAACGGTTAATCCAATTCAAAAAGGAATACCCAGACTTTCCGCATCAAGAGCAACTTAATCAGGACATTAATTTATCAAAATCTATAATGTTACCTATCCGTGAAAATGACAAATGGGGCTTTAAAGACATTGAGGATATCAATACAATACCTTGTGTTTATGAATGGGTAGAACAATTCTCTGAAGGATTGGCCGAATGTGGCTTAAATGAAAAGGCTGGTTTCATAAACAAAGCAGGAAAGGTAATTATACCATTCATTTTCGAAGAGGTGGAACCATTCAAAAATGGTCATTCGATTGTTAAACTGGATGGAAATTACTGCATTATAAATAAATCAGGTATCATTACTTCTAAAAATTATGCAGAAATAGCACCCTTTTATGAAGGAATGGCCGCTGTAATGAATAATGACAAATATGGCTTCATTTCAATCAATGGAATTGAAGTAATTCCCTTACAGTATAGTAAAGCAGGGGACTTCCATGAGCACCTTGC
>JBIIOB010000020.1:0-11483 GCA_044337125.1 Bacteroidia bacterium | reverse complement strand
TTTTGTAGTGGTGGAACAGTTACTTTAACATCATCGAGCGCAACAGGAAATAATTGGAGCACAGGTGCTACAACACAATCAATTACTGTAAGTACATCTGGAGCTTATACAGTGAGTGTAACAGATGGAAATGGTTGTACTTCTTCTACTGCTTCAACAACAATTACGGTTAATCCATTACCAAGTACACCAACGGTTTCGGCAAGTGGACCATTAACTTTTTGTACTGGAGGTAGTGTTGTATTAACATCATCAAGCACAACAGGGAATAATTGGAGTACTGGAGCTACAACACAAAATATTACTGCTACCACATCAGGAACGTATACCGTTGGTATTACCGATGGAAATGGATGTTCTTCTGCAAATGGATCAGTCACAGTCGTTGTAAATCCAAATCCTACAACACCAACAGTAAGCGCTAGTGGACCATTAACATTCTGTTCGGGTGACAATGTAACACTTACATCTTCGAGTGCTACCGGCAATGTATGGAGCGATGGTTCAACTACACAAAGTATTGCTGTGAATGCTGCTGGAAATTATTCTGTAACGGTAAGTGATATTAATTCCTGCTCCGCAAGTTCGGCTAACACAACCGTTGTTGTAAATGCAACACCAGCTACTCCAACAATTACGGATAGTGGTTTAAATATTTGTGCAGGACAAACAACTACACTAACATCTAGCAGTGCAACAGGAAATACATGGAGTACTGGAGAAACAACACAATCGATAACGATAAATGCATCTGGTACCTATACCTTAATAATTAATAATGGTAGCTGTAATTCATTACCTGCTACTGCAATTGTAACAGTAAATTCGAATCCTGCAACACCAACAATTAGTGCAAGCGGACCATTAACATTCTGCCAAGGTGATAGTGTTACATTAACCTCAAGTAGTGTTAATGGAAATACTTGGAGCACCGGTGAAACAACACAAACAATTGTTGTAAGCAGTTCGGGTACTTATGATGTTACTGTTGGTGCCGCTGGTTGTTCAGCAATATCTTCATCTACATCAACAGTGGAATTACCATTGCCTAGTACACCAAGTATTAGCAATACAGGACTAGCATTTTGTGCTGGACAATCAACCACATTAACATCAAACAATGCAACAGGAAATAATTGGAGTACAGGTGAAACTGCCACTACAATTAATGTAACAACTGGAGGAAATTATTGGTTAACAAGCACAGATGGAAATGGATGTGTTTCTGATACTGCGTTTGTTGCAGTTACTGTAAATAGTTTACCAAATGTACCAGTTATTGCTGCAGGAAGTCCACTTACATTCTGTCAAGGCGATTCAGTTACACTAACTGCATCTCCAGGAACAGGAATTGTTTGGTCGCCAAACAATTCAACTGATTCTATTTTAACAACAAGTACAAGTGGAAATTACAGTGTTGTTTACACAGATGTAAATGGATGTACGAATACATCAGCAGTTGTAACTGTTGTAGTAAATACAATTCCTTCTTCACCAAGTTTAAGTGTAACTGGAGGAAGTAATGCAATTTGTCAAGGACAAACTGCAACGTTAACTGCAAATCCAAACACTGGAATTATTTGGTCGCCAAGCGGACAAACAACAGGAACAATTTCTGTAACTGCTGCTGGAACTTATTATGCAAGTTATACGGATGCGAATGGATGTACCTCTCCATTGGACAGTATTTCAATTACTGTAAATCCGAACCCAGTTATTGCCTCAACAATAAACATTGATTCTGCATTTTGTAATACCAACACAGGTGGTATTAACAATGTGATTGTAACAGGTGGAACGGGAAGCTATTCATATCAGTGGTTTAACAATGCAATACCTGTTGGCACTGATTCTACTCTAGCGAATGTTAGTAGTGGCAATTACACATTAATTGTAAGCGACCAATTGGGATGTACCGATACGAGCAACGTGATGAGTGTTCCAAGTGCAGGCGGAATAAGTGTTTCATTAACAGCAAATCCAACATCTGGAATGGAGCCATTTAATACGGATGTTTTAGCAACTACAACTACAACTGCAAATAGCTATACTTGGTTTTTAAACAATTCATTGATCCCATCTGAAACAGATAGTATCAATAACTTAACAAATCTAAATCAGGGAAGCTACACTACTTCGGTTATTGTTACTGATAGTTATGGCTGTGCGGATACAGCATCAATTACAGTTGTAGTAGACGGAAACATTGACATAATTATACCAAATGTATTTAGTCCGAATGGCGACAATACCAATGATATATTTTTCATAACAGCTGAAGGATACAAACAATTGCATTTAGAAATTTATGATCGTTGGGGATTAAAATTATGGGAAGTAGAAGGATTAAATCCTTCATGGGATGGTAGAACTTCAGCTGGCTTAGCAGTGCCTGATGGAACCTACTATTATATTTTAACAGGAACAAATTTTAGAAATAAAGCAATGGAAAAGACGGGATACCTTTCTGTTGTGAAATAGTGCTACTCACATCCCTATAAAAATCCTCTACCATTTTTGGTAGGGGATTTTTTGTTTAAAATCAGGGGGCAGCACTCTTGAATAAAGTTTAAACCCAAGCTATTTTTACAATATATAAATTACACTATTCAAAAAAACAGCCATGACAACACCACAACTTATTTGCGTAGTTATCTTCTAAAAAGAAGCATTAGTCTAATTTTTTAAAAATTAGAGTCGAAATTCACATTTATTGATATTTTTGCTAAGCAAATTAATAATATGCATCCGCTTGATCAGGTGCTTTTCCCTTAAGAAAGGAAACTTGATTCAATTAGTAGCAAAAATCAATACTATGAAAAAAAAAATTACAATTATCTCCTTTTGTTTGCTTGTGGTATCGGCCTCAGCACAAAAAGTAATGACAACAGAAATGCTTCTTGAACTTGGAAAAGTTGGAGCAATGGGCATCACAAAAGATGGAAAATCGGTTATCTACAATGTAAAAAAATACAGTGTAGCCGATGGAAAAGCTACAAACACTCAACACATTGTTCCCATTGCTGGTGGGGAATCGAAAGTAATTGAAAATGCAGATGCTCAATTAAGCAATAACAGAATTTCTCCTGATGGAAAATTGATGATTAGCAGCAAAGATGTTAAGGTGAAAAACATATTTGGTAAGGATTATTATCCTGAACTTACTAAATCAGATGTAATGATTTACGATAACTTAAATTATCGCCACTGGGATACATGGGAAGACGGAGCATTTGGTCACGTATTTATTAGCAATGCTGATGGTAGTAATGCTTATGACATCATGCCAAACGAAGCATTCGATTGTCCACAAAAACCATTTGGTGGAGATGAAGATTTTATCTGGACTCCTGATAGCAAAAATGTATTGTATGTTACAAAAAAGAAATATGGTAAAGATTATGCAGTAAGTACCAATACCGATATTTACCAATACAACATTGAAACTAAAACCACCAAAAACCTTACAGAAGGAATGATGGGTTATGATATTAAACCTACTTATTCATCAACTGGCACATTAGCATTTTTGAGTATGAAAACGGATGGTTATGAGTCCGATAAAAATGACATCATCGTTTATAACGGAACAACAATGCTTAACCTTACAAAAGATTGGGATGGCACAGTAGATGATTTCCGTTGGAGCAATGATGGTAAGAGTTTATACTTTACTGCTGCGAGCGATGGAGCTGTACAATTATTCAATGTTGATTACCCTGGATTAACAAAAAAATTGCCTGTAGTAAAACAAATTACAAAAGGTGATTTCGATGTTCGTGCTATGGTAGGACAATCAGGAAACACAATGGTTATTGAGCGAACAGACATGAACCACGCTGCTGAAATTTATACGGTTGATTTAAAAACTGGGGTAAACACTCAATTATCACATGTAAATGATGCAACCTACAGCTCAATTACATTAAGTAAAATTGAAAGACGTTATTTAACGGCTGCAGATGGACAAAAATTGTTGGTTTGGGTAATTTATCCTCCAAACTTTGATGCTACCAAAAAATATCCAACATTATTGTATTGCCAAGGTGGACCGCAATCGCCATTAACACAATTTTATTCTTTCCGTTGGAACTTTCAATTGATGGCAGCTAATGATTACATTGTTGTAGCTCCAAACAGAAGAGGAATGCCAGGTCATGGAGTTAAATGGAACGAACAAATCTCTCGCGATTATGGTGGATTAAACATGAAAGATTATTTAATCTCTATTGATGAATTATCAAAAGAACCATTTGTTGACAAAAATCGTTTAGGTTGCGTTGGTGCTAGTTACGGTGGTTACTCTGTATATTTCCTTGCTGGTATTCACGAAAAACGTTTCAAGAGCTTTATCGCACATGATGGAATTTTCGATTGGAGAAGCATGTATGGAACTACTGAAGAGGTATTCTTTGTAAACCAAGATTTAGGTGGCCCGTATTGGGATAAAGAAAACACAGCAGCTCAAAAAAGCTACAATGAATTTAACCCTGTGAATTATGTAAAAAAATGGGATACACCAATCATGATTATTCAAGGTGAAAAAGATTACCGTGTGCCTATCGAACAAGGATTAAGTGCCTTCCAAGCTGCACAGTTACAAGGAATAAAAAGCAAATTATTATTCTTCCCGAACGAAAACCATTGGATATTAAAAGATCAAGATGCAATCGTTTGGCAACGTGAATTTTTTAAATGGCTTGGGGAAACATTAAAATAAGATTAACCCCTTTATTTAAAAGGAGTTTAGGGCTACCCTAAACTCCTTTTTTTATTGTTTGAACAAATTTTAACAATCTGTTGTTTATAACAAACCTAAGTATAATTGAAACAAAAAGGCATTTATAGCGTATTTTTGTACTAGAATCATGGAAAAACGCACCAACATATTAAACAATTATTTTGCAAAGTCAACTATTAATGGAACCATTAGTATCAATGATTTGCGTGAAAAAGAATTTAATGGTGAGCTGTTGTCTGCAAAAGAAAAACAAGCGCTTGTTAATTACGACCGATTCCGTATCAATGTTTTGAATGCACAAACAGATGATGCTGCATTTCATAAACGCTACCAAGAGCTTCAAGTAATGGCAAACTTGGACGACTTTCAAGAATTTTTAAAAGAAAAGTACTTTTTATAGCTAGCTGCAATACTTCCGCTTTAGCCAAGCTGATAAATCAAAATAGCTATTCAATCGTTTCAAATTAGCATCATTATTCGCATCTTTTATTAATACAAGTGCTTTTTGTCTAACTTTGATTTTGTCATCCTTCTTATTTTTAGAATTCACTGCAATTGTAAGAAAATCGACAAAACTAGCTCTCCACTCAGAAGGAGCTTTCTTTTCCATAAATCGTTTTGCCGATTGGACCTTGTTTTTGAATAAATAAAGCTCATTGGAGTCCAACATTATAATTAACTGTGCAAATATCACTTGCAAAATCATTGCGTCTTCAACAACATGATAATCCGACTTTGCTTTAATAATTTTGTTTAGGAATCTATTAGATAACCGATATTCTTTAGCATTAAAATGAACACTTGCCAAAGAAAAATACAAATCTATCTTACGGCCAGGGTCAATAAACTTTTCAAATTCAACAAGTCCATTTTCAATATCTTTTGAAATTTCAGAGGCAAAACCCCAGTTGTTTTGCTTCTTCAAAACATTTAACATATTGTCAGAAACTATCAAAAAAGCTCTTGCTCTTAATTGCCCAGTAAGATCTAGTTTCGAAACAATATTCTTTAATAAGAATAACTCATTTTCTGCTTTGGTTAATTCATCGTTTTCGATCAATGAAACAATATAATTATTCGCTGAAATGAAAAATAAATTCGGTCGCTCTTCAATAAAAAAACGATTTTTCTTAAATACAGCTAAACTTTTTTCAAAATTCTTGAGCGTCATTAACTTGTCATTTTTCAAATCACCAACAAAAGCATGTATTGAATAAAAATAATACGCAGCTAAAACAGATTTAGGCTCTTTATTCTTTAAATATTTTTGCGATAGTGAAATTGCATTCTTGATAACAGCTGCGTCATTTGCTCCTCCGAGTTTTTTATATGCTGACAAAAGACCAAAACTGCCATTCATGTATCCAATATATTCCTTAAAATTATCAACGTTGGAATCAATAATCTCTATATCTAAAGAGACCAAATCAAATTTATTTAATTTGATATCATAATTCACCTTCCAGAGCAGTAGCGTAGCTTGAATTAAAAATTTTTGATATTTCTCTGACATTGAAATTGATTTATTAATCAACTCATACCCCATCTGAAAAAGTCCTTTTTCATACAAAATTTCAATTTGAATTAGCCGATCATATAAAATTGAATCAGTAAAATTTTTTTCATGAAACTGCTTTAGACTTTTAAGAATAAGCTCTTTTAAATAGACTTTTTCAGATGCCAAATTCGAATTCGTTTTAGCATCATTCAGCTGTTGCTTAATATCAACTTCATCATATACTTTTTGCTTCTCAATCGCTGTAAAAAGCCTTATATACTTATTTTCTTCACCGATAACATGACGTTTTGCAAATAAATTAAAATATCGTTTTTCTGATTTTGTTAACGAATGAATTAATTGATGAAGATCGTTTTTTGCTACCATTTTAGACTTTTTATTACAAATATATAAAATTCCCACAGGCTAGTAAACTGTCTTTAATTTTACTATAGAAATTTACTCCATGAAAACACTTAAACTCATTACAGCTATCCTACTATTACAAGTAGTAAATAATTGTTACTCACAACAAACATTGAGTTGGGCCTCTTACACAAGTTCGTCACTCACCTATTCAACAACGAACTCCTGCGTGACAATGAATAGCAGTGTTACTACATCTGGAACCCCGAATTGGCAAGCGCCTTTGGGTGCCTCATCACAATCACCAAACTATATAAATACCTTAGCTGCAGGAACAGGACTCCGACTTTTTGTAAATTGGACAAACACCAGTTCATCTGTTACCTTAACAATCGATTTCACTTCGGCCGGTAGTCCAATAGGCACAACAGCAAGTTTTAGCATTTTCAATGTTAACGCAACAATTCCAGCAGCTGGTTCTAAATTCATAGACAGTGTCCGAATTCAAGGAACAACATTAGCGAATACGAATATAAACCCTACTAGCATGACTAGTGATCCTGACAATCAGCTTTCAAACCCTATAGCGAAAGGCCATTCTAACGGAGCAGCAGACAATCCCGAAATAACAACGAATGTTACCTTTTCTAGCCCTATTAAAAGAATTACAATTACTTATTTATCAGGAAAACAATTTGTGGGCACAACTACTCCTAATTCAACAGATCCTACAACCCAATGGATAACAATAGGATCAATCACCACCAACTACACAGGAGGCGCCTGCGCACCATTGCCTATAGAACTAACATCATTCAATGCATCCTGTTTAGGATCTAAAACTAAATTAGAATGGAATACTAGCAGTGAGATAAACAACGCTAATTTCACCATAGAAAAAAGCAATGATGCATCCAATTTTCACACAATTGGAATTGTACAAGGAGCAGGTAATTCAAACCTGCCTATTCAATACTATTTTGAAGATAATGAGCAATCAGGAAGCGAAAATTATTACCGACTAAAACAAACCGATTTTGATGGCAATTATTCATACTCAAATATCATTAGTGTAGCGTGTGAAAACTCTATTAATCCTTTAACTGACATTTCGATTTACCCTAACCCTATTGAGTCCTTAATAAATGTTAGTTTCAAAGAAGCTCCATTAAAAAACCTAATAATAAGTATATACAACTCCTCTGGACAAATTATTTATTCCTACAAAAATTATTTTTTGGAAAGTGTACTTCAAATTAACACACAAAATTTTGCTCCAGGAGTATACTATCTAAAAATTAACTCCCTTGATCAGTCTGAGTTCTTTTCAAAAAAACTGTTAATCGTTAATCGTTAATGAAACTAAAACAGCGACAATTATTCAAAATAAACACTGTACAGGATTTACAAATCTTTATTCTTTGGACGTGTATCATCTTTGCGTTCCTACTACTTACATTTTATTCAATTAAAACTATTTAGACTTTTTATAATAAACATAAAAAAAACATGTATTATGCTATTTGTCAATAAGTTAAAAAAAAAGTACTGAATTAGACTTTAATTAATACGGAAAACGAATAAACTTTTCTAACTACACTTAAATTAATTTAGGTAAAAATATAGCTCAAATGAAAAAACTGTTTCAAATTTTAATAGTGTATAGTATTGTGTTTTATTCTAATTCTTTGAATGCACAAACATTCATTTGGAACCCTTACACTGCTGGCTCCTTAAATTATACGAACAATCAAGGTAGCTGCTCAATGAGTTCAACCGTTACTGGCGTTGATTTCATAAATGCTTCTAATGGCACAACTGCGCCAACAGCTCCTTATTATGTAAACGCTCCCGCTTTCGGGACAGGATTGCATCTTCGTCAGAATTGGACAAGTACGTCACCTACTCCAACAGTCACTACATTAACTTTTACACCTGCTATCAATAATCCTTCCTTTATTGTATACGATATTAATAGAAATAGTGCTGCAGCATTATGCTCTAATTTATGGACCGACAGAGTAACAATAACAGGAAATGGAGGAGCCGTATTACCAACAGCGGTTTCAAATAATCCCGCACATCAAACAATTACTGCCGCTGGAAACAACAGAATAATAGTTGGCAATGAAGGCGGATTCGATTTTGTAACTGTATCTTTAACTGGATCTATAAGTTCAATTACAATTACATATACTTCTCAATCTCCAATTTTTTCCACCACAGGTTGTCCTGGAGGCTCTTCAAATCCTAGAGATCAATTTATTACTATTGGTTCAATTACTGGGGCAACATTAGCTGCGCCAACAAGTATTTCTGGTACAACAACAATTTGTAGTGGTTCAAACACAACTCTAACAGCAACTGGCGGAGTAGCCTCTACACAATGGTTTACTGGCTCATGCGGTGGAACGTTAATTGGAACAGGTTCATCAATAACGGTTTCGCCTACTACAACAACTACATATTTTGCAGCAAATACTAATTGTGGCACATTAACATCTTGTGCTTCCACAACAGTAACCGTAAATCCGGCCCCTACTACACCAACAATTTCAGCAAGTGGACCATTAACTTTTTGTACAGGAGGAAGTGTTACCTTAACCTCTTCGAGTGCTACTGGTAATACCTGGAGCACCGGAGCAACTACACAATCCATTACCGTGAGTACTGCTGGAACCTATACTGTAAACTATTTAAGTGGTGGCTGTAATTCGGCTAATGGATCTGCTACTGTTACTGTCAATCCATTGCCTGCTACACCAACCATTTCGGCTAGTGGACCATTAACTTTTTGTGCGGGAGGAAGTGTTACATTAACATCATCGAGTGCAACCGGAAATACGTGGAGCACAGGAGCTACTACACAATCAATTACGGTGAGTGCAGCGGGAACCTATTCTGTTAATGTTACCAATGGAAATGGTTGTGTCTCTGCAAATGCTTCTAGAACAATTGTTGTAAATCCATTACCAACTGCACCAACAATTTCTACAAGCGGTCCTACTACATTTTGTACAGGAGGAAGTGTTACATTAACATCATCGAGCGCTACTGGAAATACTTGGAGTACGGGCGCAACAACGCAATCCATTACTGTTTCGGCAGCTGGAACTTATAACGTTAGTTATGTAAGTGGTGGTTGTACTTCACCAAGTGCATCTTCAACCATTACTGTAAATCCTTTACCAACAACACCAACTGTATCGGCAAGCGGTCCAACAACTTTTTGTTCGGGAGGAAGTGTTACATTAACATCTTCGAGTGCAACTGGAAATACATGGAGTACAGGAGCTACTACACAATCGATAACAGTTAGTGCAGGTGGAACTTATACCGTAAACGTGACCAATGGAAATGGATGTATTTCGGCAAATGGCTCAAGTACAATTACAGTAAATCCTTTACCGGCTACCCCAACAATTTCAGCTGGTGGGCCATTAACATTTTGTGCTGGAAATACAGTAACACTAACATCTAGTAGTGCTTCTGGAAATACTTGGAGCACAGGAGCAACAACACAATCAATTACTGTTAATGCAAGTGGCACCTATTCGGTAACCGTTGGTTCTGCTGGTTGCAGTGCGACATCAACAAACACTGCAGTGATTGTAAATCCATTGCCAACTACACCTGTTGTATCGGCAAGCGGTCCCACAACTTTTTGTGCAGGAGGAAATGTTGTTTTAACTTCATCAAGTGCAAGTGGTAATACTTGGAGCACTGGTGCAACGACTCAATCAATTACAGTAACTACTTCAGGTACTTATACTGTGAGTGTAACCGATGGAAACGGTTGTACTTCATCTACTGCTTCAACAACGGTAACTGTTAATCCAGTACCAACAACACCAACTGTTTCGGCAAGCGGACCATTAACTTTTTGTAGTGGAGGAAGTGTTACATTAACTTCATCAAGCGCTACAGGAAATTCATGGAGCACGGGAGCGACAACTCAATCAATTACCGTTTCTGCGGCTGGAACTTATTCGGTAACGGTTAGTGCTGCTGGTTGTAATGCTACTTCGGCTAACACAACAGTTACTGTAAATACATTGCCAAGTGCACCTGTAGTTTCGGCAAGTGGACCAACAACTTTTTGTGCTGGAAATAATATTACACTTACATCATCAAGTGCAACAGGAAATACATGGAGCACGGGAGCAACAACGCAATCCATTACTGTGAGTGCGGCTGGAACATATACCGTAAATGTAACTGATGGCAATGGTTGTACATCTTCTACTGCTTCATCTACCATTACTGTAAATCCATTACCAAGCGCTCCAACAATTTCAGCGAGTGGACCTACAACTTTTTGTACTGGAGGAAGTGTGACATTAACATCATCGAGCGCTACTGGAAATACTTGGAGCACGGGAGCAACTACACAATCAATTACTGTTAGTGCATCTGGAACTTATACTGTAAGTTTTGTAGATGGAAATGGTTGTACCTCTGCAAGTGCATCAACAACAGTTACTGAAGTTTCGAATCCACCAATACCAACAGTATCGGCTGGAGGCCCATTAACTTTTTGTGCAGGAGGAAATGTTGTTTTAACATCTTCGAGTGCTTCTGGAAATACCTGGAGCACGGGAGCAACTACACAATCTATAACTGTTTCGGCAGCTGGAACTTATTCGGTTACTGTGGGTGCTGCAGGATGTTCTTCCAACTCTGCAAATACAACTGTTGTAATCAATCCATTGCCTAGCACACCGGTAGTTGCTACTAGCGGACCAACAACTTTTTGTAGTGGTGGAACAGTTACTTTAACATCATCGAGCGCAACAGGAAATAATTGGAGCACAGGTGCTACAACACAATCAATTACTGTAAGTACATCTGGAGCTTATACAGTGAGTGTAACAGATG
>JBIIOB010000310.1:0-3544 GCA_044337125.1 Bacteroidia bacterium | reverse complement strand
GAGGGTTTTTAGTGATAAATTCAAATGATTTATCATTATAAACAGTGATTACAACTGGAATTACTTTACCAGCTTTATCTTGTGTTCTAGCATTGAATTGCTTACAGAACTCCATGATGTTAACACCTTTAGCACCTAATGCAGGACCAATTGGTGGTGAAGGATTTGCTGCTCCACCTTTTATTTGCAACTTAATCATTGCACTTACTTCTTTTGCCATTTTCTTTTTTTAATTTACAAGTTCAAACTTGTCACCGCTACATGTCTAATTACTGATGGAAGCTCAATGTTCGACAATTCACTCTTTTGTTGTTTGAACGATTTTGATTTAACTTTCTTTTTCTACTTCTAAATATCCTAACTCCAAAGGTGTTTTTCTTCCGAAAATTTTCACCATTACTTCTAATTTTTTCTTGTCTTCAATTACTTTTTCGATAGTACCGGTAAAGCCATTGAAAGGACCGTTTGTAACTTTAACAGTTTCACCAACGATGAATGGAATGCTAATTTGAGCATCGCTTTCTGATAAATCATCAACAGTACCTAAAATTCTGTTTACTTCACTTAAACGCATTGGAACTGGTTCTCCACCTTTTGTTTCTCCTAAAAATCCAATAACACCAGTAACGTTTTTAATAACGTGAGGCACCTCTCCTACAAGAGCTGCTTCCATTAAAATATATCCACCATAAAAAGGACGTTCTTTACTTACCTTTTTACCATTACGGATTTGATAAATTTTTTCGGTAGGAATTAATATTTGAGATACATAACTGCTTAAGCCCAAACGATTAATCTCTACTTCAATGTATTGCTTTACCTTCTTTTCCTGACCACTGATAGCCCTAACCACATACCACTTTTTTACCGTGTCAGTTTTTGTTTGCTCGCTCATTTCTATAAATTATATCGAGTTATTAAAATAAATGGTAAACCGCTTCCATTCCTTTGTTGAATGTAAAATCCATTGCAAAAACTAATAATGCAATAATTACAGATGCTACCATTACAACAATTGCACTGCTTTGCAATTCTTTCCAAGACGGCCAACTCACTTTGTGAACAAGTTCGTTGGTTGTTTCGCTGAAATATTCTTTGAATTTGCTCATATTCTTTTTTGTTTAAAGTTTAAGTTTTTTAGTTTAAAGTTTTGGGATTTCCCATTTAACTATTCAACTTTGAACTTAGCACTCTTTTTGCACAGGTGGAGAGATTCGAACTCCCATCAAAGGTTTTGGAGACCTCTATTCTACCCTTGAACTACACCTGTTTATTACTCCAAAATTTAATGATTCCGATTGCAATTTTGGCATCACCCGTATTTAGTACGAAACAGCAGGCAGTGATTTCCACTGCCTACTGTCTATACTTATTCGTTTAATAAATTACTTGATGATTTCAGTTACCTGACCTGCACCTACAGTACGTCCACCTTCGCGGATAGCGAAACGTAAACCTTTGTCCATAGCTACTGGTACGATTAATTTAACTGTGATAGTTACGTTATCGCCAGGCATAACCATGTCGCGTCCTGCTGGTAATTCAATTTCTCCTGTTACGTCAGTTGTACGTAAGTAGAATTGAGGACGGTATTTGTTATGGAATGGAGTATGACGTCCACCTTCTTCTTTTTTCAATACGTAGATCTCAGCTTTGAATTCAGTGTGAGGAGTGATTGTTCCTGGTCTAACGATAACCATACCTCTACGGATATCTTTCTTATCAATACCACGTAACAATAAACCTACGTTATCACCTGCTTCACCTCTATCAAGGATTTTACGGAACATTTCCACACCTGTGATAGTAGATTTTAATTTTTCATCTTGCATACCGATGATTTCAACCTCATCACCTGAGTTGATAACACCTGTTTCGATTTTACCTGTTGCAACAGTACCACGACCTGTGATAGTGAATACGTCCTCAACTGGCATCAAGAATGGTTTTTCAGTTTCACGTGGAGGCAATGGGATGTATGTATCTACAGCATCCATTAATTCCATGATCTTTGGCATCCATTTCTCATCTTTATTTAAACCACCTAAAGCAGAACCTTTGATGATTGGAGTGTTATCTCCATCAAATTGATAGAAAGATAATAACTCACGGATTTCCATTTCAACTAATTCTAATAATTCAGGATCGTCAACCATATCCACTTTGTTCATGAATACAACGATTTTAGGTACACCAACCTGACGAGCTAAAAGGATATGCTCACGAGTTTGTGGCATTGGACCATCTGTAGAAGCAACAACTAAGATTGCACCGTCCATTTGAGCAGCACCAGTAACCATGTTCTTTACGTAATCCGCGTGACCTGGACAGTCAACGTGAGCGTAGTGACGGTTAGCTGTAGAATACTCAACGTGAGAAGTGTTGATCGTGATACCACGTTCTTTTTCTTCAGGAGCGTTATCGATTGAAGAGAAATCTCTTACTTCAGATAAACCTTTTTCAGCTAATACAACAGTGATTGCTGCGGTTAAGGTAGTTTTACCGTGGTCAACGTGACCAATTGTTCCGATGTTTACGTGTGGTTTGGAACGGTCGAATTTTTCTTTAGCCATTGCTAGTTATTATTTAATTGTTATTTTATATTTATTTTACTAATCAAAAGATTCTTTCCAAAGGCTTGTTATTATAAATAACATACCACACGTTTTTTAATTCAATTCATCAAGAGCTGTTGATGAGGATTGAACTCACGACCTCTTCCTTACCAAGGAAGTGCTCTACCACTGAGCTACAACAGCTTAATGAAGTGTGATCGTTTAAAAAGAGTGGATTTCAGAACCATTTCTAAAATCCAACTCCTTTAGAGCGAAAGACCGGGCTCGAACCGGCCACCCTCAGCTTGGAAGGCTGACGCTCTACCAAATGAGCTACTTTCGCGGATTTAATTTTATTTTTTTAAAGAACTATTCTATTTTATTCTATCAATCTCTCCATTTAATATGTGGGGAGAGAAGGATTCGAACCTTCGAAGCTTTCGCAACGGATTTACAGTCCGTCCCATTTGGCCACTCTGGTATCTCCCCGACAGTATCAAAATAAAAAAAAGAGCCGATGGAGGGATTCGAACCCCCGACCAGCTGATTACAAATCAGCTGCTCTGGCCAACTGAGCTACATCGGCAATACCTTGTGATACTATATTTCAAAAGAACTTTAACCCTAATGGTTGACTGTTTTATTTTTCACCCCTCCGAAAAAGGATTGCAAATTTATAAAACATTTATGTTTCTACAAAAAAAAAGTTGCTTTTTTTCAAAAAAAAATGCAGCCCCTTAGTTTTGAGGCTGCAAATGTAACGAAATCTTTGAATTAACAAGGGCTAAATGCCTTTAATTTTTTCTTTATGTTTTTTAACTTGTGTTTTTAAAGCTCCCAAACTCATGTCTACCGCCTCTTCAAAGCTTTTACATTGTTTTTTAGCAAATAAATCATTTCCTGGGATATGCAGGCGAATTTCGGCAATTTTGTTAGCCGCATCATCTGATTTATCTAATCGCAATGTTACATCACCACTGATAATGCCA
>JBIIOB010000308.1:0-3547 GCA_044337125.1 Bacteroidia bacterium | reverse complement strand
ACAAACAGTAGTTTGTAATTCTTGGCAACCAATAAAAAAAGCAATCGATTTTAATTTATTTATGGTATCCAAAATAGCTGTTGGTTCAGTTGAATCAATATCGCCAATTTTGAGCTCACCATCAACTTTTAACCAAACCGAATTTCCAGCTAACTTAACAAGTTTTGTATCGGTATATGACTTATAAGCAAAGTAGTTCGAATCATGTAAAATATAACCGAAACTTGAATTTTTCAATGAGTTCTGAAAGGGAGAACCTGATTTTGAAAATATACCTAAGATAAGTTTTACATATCCTTTATACAATTGATTAAGAATGCTATTTTTTCTGCAAATTTTAGCTATAGGAAGGGTTTTCACCTTTATAGAATAGGTTAACATCATTTCATCTGGGACATACTCCCAGCCTATTTTTTTTGACCCAGGCAGTGTATATTGATTAGGAAAACAATACAAAAATTTAACTCCTAACTCTTGAGCAAGTTCATAAGTCATTTTTGCTAACAAATCAAAAAGTCCCTTTCTTCGATGGTTCTCATGCGTCATTGAATCACCTGATACAGCTGACAAATAATCCTTTTGCTGGTAATGCATGATTAGTGGATACAATCCATAAAATGCAGCAGGAAAGCCATCCTTGGTATAAGCTAAATATCCAAGATGTTGAACACCAAATTGCTTGGTATCAAACTTTTTAACAAAATAATCAGCAGCTACATTTCTATTAAAGCAGTGTTGGAAAAGAAATTGCAAATCCTTGTAGTGCTTTTCTGACAATCGTTCAAAAACATATTCGCTTGCAGCAGTAGTCATATACAATTTTGTTTAGCCATATTTCATCGGAAAGCATGCAATTTACAAAGATTTTAATTAGCATTGAAAAGCCAAACATTTTCTAATAACATGGCTTCCAAACAATATGCTTGTTATTCTATTCAACATTCTTAATTTTACAACAGAATCGACACAATCAATTGTTGTAAACACAGTGGAAAATCAATGGACATTTACAAGGATTTTAAAAAAGGCACTTCATTTTTTTTGGAGAGCATTCGTTATTATGTTGATTACCCTCCTTGCTTTAGAAATTTCATATCGCTATTATTGGATAGATTTTTACAAAACCGAATTTAATGCGCTCAATAAAAATCACCCTATAAATCCTTCAAAAAAGACAGTTCTTCTATTTGGTGATTCATTTAGTGCACAGGAAATTTCTTATTCCCGATTATTACAAGATTCATCCAACATCAATTTAATCAACTTATCCATTCCGGGAAGTTGTGCCTTGCAACATGAACTGTATGCAACTAATAAAATAAAGGAATACAAACCCAATACTGTCATTTTTCAAGTTTATGTTGGTAATGATCTATTAGACATTTCGCATCCTTTGAATTGGGGGAAGGTAAGTTTTACTAGGAACTTATATTGGTTACTTAGAGATCAATTCACAGTTATTGGCTACTTAAATTACAGAATTGCACAACTTGATGCAGTGAAAATTGAAACGAATGAGCTACCGTCTCCTATTCAAGAAAAACCATTCAGTCCTAGCTTATATGATTCGAAAACAAAACTTCATATTTTAGCAGATAATAACTTTGGTGAAAAATCGGCTTTTCTTCTTGAGGAAAAAAACGAACAGTTTAAAAAGTTGATTCGAGCTTACCAGCAAATAGTAGAGGATTTAGATGGCAATACAAAAATCTACTTTTTGATTATCCCAGATGTTGTTCAAGCCTCTGAATATGCACGCAACAATTACCAATCCCTAGGTATGACTTTTACAAATGCAAGTACATTATCAACTATCGATTATCCATTCTACAATGAACTTGTCAAAAGCTTTCCAACTGCTAACTTTATTAATCCACTTGGTAATTTTATAGAAGAAGAAAAAAAAGGCAATAGAATGTATTTCGAGAATGATCCACATTTGAATCAGAAAGGTCAACTACTAATTTACAACCTTATTAAAAACAAAATTGAAAATAACTAACTACCATATCAAAAAAGGAATAACGATACTTCGATGCGGAATAAATGATTTTGCTTTTAAGGTAGGCTTGCTAAAATACTCGACTTTAAATCCAGACAAAAAAACTATTTTAATATACCATGGTGTAGATTTAGACGATAATAGAACATTCAATTCAAAGTTCGTTAGCAAAGAAAGAATTTACAATCAATTTAAGTGGTTAAAAGAAAACACAAACATTGTTTCATTAACCGATTATTTTGAAAATAACAACCAATCAAAAAAACATACCATTGCAATTACATTTGATGATGGTTTTTACAACAATTATGAATTATTATTTCCAATAATTCAAGAATTACAAATACAAGTTACTATTTTTGCAACCACCATTCAACTTCAGGGATATGATATCCTATGGCCCGACTACTTAGATTTAGCAAGCAGTTTAGCACCAGAAAAAATAACAATTGAAGGAAAAGTATACCATAAAAAAAAGGGAGTATTCTTTAATGAGCAGTCTCAATCACTGAAACAACAAATGAGGTTTTCTACATCTGAAGAAAAAATTAAAATTTTGAATGGATTAAAAATGTATTCGGATTTTATGAAGGATAAAAAACTTGATCTTTACTGGAAACTAATGAATGAATCCCAATTAAAAGAAATCAGTAATAGTCCTTTTGTTACAATTGGAGCTCATGGAAGTTGGCATAACAATTTATCAGAAATTTCAGAACAAGATGCTATTCAAGAGCTTGAGGAATCTAAAAAGTATTTAGAGAAAGTGATTGGGAAAGAAATTATTCACCTCGCTTATCCAGATGGTTCCTACACAAGAAGTTTAATCAATAAAGCCGAAAAATTGGGATATCGCTACCAATTGGCTGCGGACTACCTATTTAAAGAAGACAATGCAGATAAACGAATAGAAAATAGAATCGGATTAAATCCTTACACTTCATGGTTCAATCAAGTTCTTGTTTTAAAAAAAGGACATTATTAATTTCATTAGTTAAAAATCGCATTGAGCAAGATCAATTACATACTTGGGATTTCAGCCTATTTTCACGATTCGGCAGCATGCCTATTGAAGGATGGGGAACTAATTGCTGCAAGTTCCGAAGAGCGATTCACAAGAGTAAAACACGACCAATCATTTCCTATAAATGCTATACAGTTTTGTTTAGAAGAAGCAGGTATTCAAGCGGAACAAATAACACATGCTGTTTTTTATGAAAAACCATTTTTGAAATTTGAACGCATATTGGAAACAGCATTTGCGAATGCACCCTTTTCTTTCAAGTTATTTAAAAATGGACTTGAAAGCTGGCTGACTAAAAAACTCTGGATATCTTCAAAAATGCAATCTACTTTTGGTAAAGAAACTTCCATATTATTTGCTAAACATCATGAATCGCATGCTGCATCTAGTTGCTTTACCTCACCATTTACAAGTGCAGCATTTTTAACAGTTGATGGCGTTGGAGAATCTGAAACCATCACCATTGGATATTTTGAAGAAAATAAACTAACCACAACCAAAGCACAAGAATACCCTAATTC
>JBIIOB010000468.1:0-3560 GCA_044337125.1 Bacteroidia bacterium | reverse complement strand
GTTCTGGTACAGGTACATTTAGCAGTACAACATCTGTTACACCTACCTATACGCCTTCTGCTGGTGATATTTCGGCTGGAACCGTAACACTAACAATGACAACAAATGATCCTGCTGGTCCTTGTCCCGCAGCTGTATCATCAATGATATTAACAATCAATCCAGCTGCAACTGTTAATGCTGGAGCTGATGCTACTATTTGTGCAAATCAAACATATACATTAAATGGTTCTCGTGGTGGGGCTGCAACTTCTTCAACTTGGACAACAAGTGGAAGTGGTACTTTTAGCAATGCAGCAGCAGTTAACCCAGTTTATACACCATCTGCTAGCGATATCAGTGCTGGTTCTGTAACATTAACAATTACATCTAACGATCCTGCAGGACCATGTCCAGCGGTTTCTGATGCAATGGTGTTAACAATTACTCCACTTCAAAATGCTTCGTTTACATTTGGATCTGCAACTTATTGTCAAACAGGTACAAATCCAACACCTACCATTACAGGTGTTGCAGGTGGTACATTTACGTTCACTCCAGCTGGTTTATCAATTAATGCTTCTACAGGTTTAATTAACTTGGCATCAAGTACCTTAGGTACATATTCTATTACATATACAACACCTGGACCTTGTGCAAATACAAGTTCTGTAAACGTAACCATTACATTAGCACCAGTTGCTACATTTAGTTATGCTGGTCCTTATTGTACTACTGATGCTAATCCTTCTCCAACATTTAGTGGGGGTGCAACTGCTGGAACATTTACCTCAACAGCAGGTTTAGTTTTTGTAAATACAAATACTGGTCAAGTAAATTTATCAGCTAGTACACCTGGTACTTATACCGTAACAAATACAATTGCTGCATCTGGTGGTTGTGCTCCAGCTAGTGCAACTGCAACAATTACCATTAACCAAGCAGCTACTGCTAGTGCTGGGTCGGCTGCAACAATTTGTGCTGGAAGTACTTATACTTTAGCTGGTGTAATTGGGGGAAGTGCTACTTCCTTAACATGGACATCTTCTGGTACAGGTTCATTTAGCTCTGCATCTGCCGCAAATGCCATTTATACACCTTCTGCTGCTGACATCGCAGCTGGAACAGTTACTTTAACAATTACAACGAACGATCCAGCAGGTCCTTGTCCAGCTGTTAGTAGTTCATTGATTTTAACAATTAATCCTGCTGCAACAGCAGCTGCTGGTTCAAATGCAACTATTTGTGCTGGTAGTACTTATACATTAGCCGGTGTAATTGGTGGAAGTGCAACATCATCAACTTGGTCTTCTTCAGGTACAGGTACATTTAACAATACATCTTTATTAGGTGCAACATATACTCCATCAGCTGCTGATGTTTCTGCTGGTACAGTTACATTGACCTTAACAACGAATGATCCAGCAGGACCTTGTCCTGCAGTTACTAGCTCATTGGTATTAACTATTAATCCTGCAGCTACAGCAACAGCTGGTGCTAATTCTACTATTTGTTCTGGTTCAACCTTTACTTTGGCTGGATCAATCGGTGGTGGAGCAACAAGTTCTACTTGGACAAGTAGTGGAAGTGGTTCATTTAGCAATGCTGCTGCATTGAATGCAACCTATACACCATCGGCTGCTGATATTTCAGCAGGTTCTGTAATTTTAACCTTAACAACTAATGACCCAGCTGGTCCTTGTCCAGCTGCCACATCTACATTAACTTTAACAATTAATCCAGCTGCTACGGTTTCTGCCGGTTCTGCTGCTACTATTTGTTCTGGTTCAACCTATACCTTAGCTGGTACAATGGGTGGTGGTGCAAGCTCTATCACATGGTCATCATCAGGAACTGGTACATTTAATAATACTGCTTCCACAACAGCAACGTATACACCTTCAGCTGCTGATATTGCTGCTGGTACAGTAACATTAACAATTACAACAAATGATCCAGTTGGTCCATGTCCAGCTGCTACTGCAAATATGGTTCTTACAATTAATCCTGCTGCTACTGTTGTTGCAGGTTCAAATGCAACCATTTGTGGTGGAACTACTTATACTTTAGCTGGATCTATGGGTGGAGGTGCTACTTCTATCACATGGACAACTAGTGGTTCAGGTACATTTAGTAATGCAAATAGCACAACAGCGGTGTATACACCTTCTGCTTCAGATATATCAAATGGAAATGTTATTTTAACAATTACTAGTAATGATCCTGCTGGACCTTGTCCTGCAGCAACTGATCAGTTAACATTGACAATCAATCCTGCTGCAGTAGTAACTGCTGGTGCAAATTCAACAATATGTGCAGGTAGTACTTATACATTAGCTGGTACTTTAGGTGGATCAACTACTACTGTAACTTGGACTAGTTCAGGAACTGGAACATTCAGTAATCCAAACATCACGACACCTACTTACACACCTTCTGCTGCTGATATAGCTGCTGGAACGGTTACTTTAACAATTACTTCAAATGACCCAGTTGGTCCTTGTCCAGCTGTTACAAGTACAATGACACTTACCATTAATCCTGCTGCAACAGTTTCTGCTGGAGGTAATGCTACAATTTGTAGTTCTTCTACATACACATTAGCAGGTACAATGGGTGGTAGTGCAGTTTCAGTTACATGGACAACAGCAGGTTCTGGTACATTTAGTTCATCAACTTCATTAACTCCTGTTTATACACCATCAGCTGCTGATATAGCTGCTGGTTCAGTTTCATTAACAATTACAACAAATGATCCAGCGGGTCCTTGTCCTGCTGTATCGGATGTAATGACCTTAACAATTAATCCTGCAGCTACTGTAAATGCAGGTCCAGATGATGTAATTTGTTCAAATTTAAGTGCGAATTTAAATGGTTCATTTGGAGGTAGTACTGCATCTATATTGTGGTCAAGCTCAGGTACAGGAACATTTGGTAGTACTACTTCACCTGTAACTAACTATAATCCTTCAGCTGCTGATATTGCTGCAGGAACTGTGACATTAACAATAACTTCAAATGACCCTGCTGGCGTTTGTGGTGTTGTCACTGATAATATGGTTCTTACTATAAATTTACAAGACAATGCAAACTTTACTTATCCAGGATCAACTTTCTGCCAAACAGGTACAGATCCTGTTGCTACAATTGCTGGTGCTGTAACTGGTACATTTACTGCTACACCTGCAGGTTTAGTATTCTTGGATAATACTACAGGTTTAATAGATGTTAGTGCAAGTACATTGGGTAACTACTTTATTACTTTTACAACAAATGGTATTTGTCCAAACAACTCTACTATTAGTATTACATTAACTGCAGCTCCTGATGCAACATTTAGCTATGGAACTCCTTTCTGTCAAACTGGTACAACAACTCCTTCATTCCCAGTAGGAGCTAGTGCTGGTACTTTTACAGCTAGTCCTGCAGGAATCGTATTCACGAATGCTTCAACTGGTCAAATTGATTTAGCAGCGAGTGCACCAGGTACATATACAATTACGAATACCATTGCTGCGTCTGCTGGTTGTGCTCCAGCACTTGCAACAAGTACAATTGTAATTGATCCAATTGCAACTGTT
>JBIIOB010000019.1:0-11533 GCA_044337125.1 Bacteroidia bacterium | reverse complement strand
ATTATTTTTCCTGCATCTTTGATATTCTTGGTTATTTTAATATCAGCATCACTTGGTTTTAAATTTCCTGATGGATGATTATGGCTGATGATGATAGAGCTCGCTAGGTTTTCAATTGCTGATTTAAATATTATTTTCGTATCTACTACCGTTCCTGAAACACCACCTCTACTAATCAGTTCTTTTTTAATCACCGTGTTTGAACGATTTAAAATCAGTAACCAAAATTCTTCATGTGGTAGGTCAAGCATGATTGGTTTCATAATATCAAACACATCTTTGCTACAGGTTATTTTATCTCGTTTAACCGTTTCCGTTTCTCTTCTTCTTCTGCCCAATTCAAGTGCTGCAATAATGCTAATTGCTTTCGCTTCACCAATCCCTTTAAATTTTGACAAGTCACTAATGGATAACTTCCCTAATTCATTTAAATTGTTGCTAACGCTTGCTAAAATTTTTTTGGAAAGCTCAACTGCGGTATCTTCCCTATTTCCTGAACCAATCAATATAGCAATCAATTCTGCATCGGTCAAAATTTGTCGTCCTTTCCCGATTAGTTTTTCTCGAGGGCGGTCATCTTCTGCCCATGATTTTATTCCGAATGATTGTTTGATTTCTTCCATAAATTTTACTCGGTTAAAGATATAAAAAAAGGCTCCGCAGTTAAGCAGAGCCTTTATTTATTTCAAGTAAAATAATTAAAAAAATTATTTTGTAAGTGCGTTCACTTTTTTAGTCAACTTAGATTTTAAGTTTGACGCTTTGTTTTTGTGAATTACGTTTTTCTTCGCTAATTTATCTACCATAGCAATTACTTTAGGAAGTTTTTCAGAAGCTGATTTTTTAGATTCATCAGTTCTTAAATCTTTAATTGCATTACGCATAGTTTTAGCTTGGTAACGGTTTCTTAAGCGTTTAGCATCGTTAGAACGGATTCTTTTGATACTTGATTTATGGTTTGCCATCTTTTTATTTATTAATGTCAGCCTTCACTGACAAGTTTAATTTCACTTTTTGTAGCCCGTAGGGGAATCGAACCCCTGTTTCCAGGATGAAAACCTGGCGTCCTAACCCCTAGACGAACGGGCCAATTATTTTTGGGAGTGCAAATGTATATTAAAATTCTATTTCTGCAAAAAAAAATGACAAAAAAATCTAAAATATTAATCTATTTCATCACTATCTGCCTGAAAACGAAAGCCTAAACGTTTTCCAGTTTTAATTTGCATGCTCTCACTTGCCGTTTGCATGTCCAACACTGAAATCTCCTTAATTGAGTCAAATGGAGGTGTATACAGGTCAAAATCAAGGCAATACAGTATTGCTGACTCTAATATGGCCTTTATTTTCTCCTCTTCCAATGTAGCATTTACAATATCGTTGTATAAAAAACCTAATTGACGTTTCCCTTCCACAAAGAAATGGTTCTCTTTATTGATGAAAATCCGACCTATAGCATACCCTAAGTCGTTGATTCTGTTGTATTTAAATGAATCATTTAGAAAATTATAGATATTAATCAAGCCGCAATAAGACCTGCTAATATCTTGTTTTACATAGGAATTTTTCCAAATAGAGTGGTTTTTATCGAATTCGAACACATTGGTATGCATTACAAATATTAATAAATCGCCAGCAACCCTTAAATCAAACTCGAATTCGCCTTTGTCTTTAAATTCTAATACAAGACGTTTGTCAATTACTTTTGCTTCCTTTTGTAAATCACCTATTAAGCTTTTTGCAACCGATTTTAAAGTATTAAATGCACTTAATGTATTGTAATATACATCTTGTTTAAGGCTCGATTTTTCCTTAAGCGTTTTTACAATCAATTCGCGTGCTGATAGGTTTTCCATGTAGCTAAAGTATTAATATGCTTTCGCAAAAACAACTCGTTGTGTAGATGGTTTGCCTGTTAAAATACATTTACCAGCTTCTTGCTTATTATCTAAAGGAATACAACGGATAGTAGCTTTTGTTTCTTCCTTGATTTTTTGCTCTGTTTCGCTTGTTCCATCCCAATGCGCCATCACAAAGCCAGGTGTTTCTTCTAAAATACGTTTAAATTCATCGTAGGTATCGGCTGTATATGTTCTTGTTTCGCGCATCGACAATGCTTTTTGATAAAGATTGTTTTGAATTTGCTCCAATAAATGTGCTACTTTATTTTCGATATCAGCTTGTTGTAAAGTTTCTTTCTCCATTGTATCTCTACGTGCAACCTCAACAGTTCCATTTTCCAAATCTCTGCCACCAATTGCAATTCGAACAGGAACTCCTTTTAATTCATATTCTGCAAATTTCCAACCCGGGCGTTGATTGTCGCGATTGTCATATTTTACAGAAATACCTTTTGCTTCCATTGCTTTTTTCATTTTATGCGCAACTTCATCAATTTGTGCTAATTGTTCTTCTCCTTTATAAATTGGAACAATTACAACTTGGAAAGGAGCTAATTTTGGAGGCAATACCAGTCCTTTATCATCGGAATGTGACATAATTAAAGCTCCCATCAAACGAGTTGAAACACCCCAAGATGTTGCCCATACATAATCTTGTTTACCTTCTTTGTTTGCAAATTTTACATCAAATGCTTTTGCGAAATTTTGACCTAAAAAGTGCGAGGTTCCTGCTTGCAAAGCCTTCCCATCTTGCATCATTGCTTCAATGCAATAAGTTTCATCCGCGCCAGCAAAACGCTCATTTGGAGTTTTTAATCCCTTAATAACCGGCATTGCCATGAATGTTTCTGCAAATGTGGAATAAACTCCAAGCATTTTTTCAGTTTCTTCAATTGCTTCTGCTTTACTAGCATGTGCTGTATGTCCTTCTTGCCATAAAAATTCGGCCGTACGCAAAAATAAACGTGTGCGCATTTCCCAACGTACAACATTTGCCCATTGGTTAATCAATATAGGTAAATCTCTGTATGATTGAATCCATCCTTTGTAGGTATTCCAGATGATGGCTTCACTAGTTGGACGAACAATTAACTCTTCAGTTAATTTTGCTTCTGGGTCAACAATTAGTTTCCCTGGATTATTTGGATCCGATTTTAAGCGGTAATGCGTCACAACAGCACATTCTTTTGCAAATCCTTCAGCATTTGTCTCTTCTGCTTCAAACAAACTTTTAGGAACAAATAATGGAAAATAGGCATTCTCATGCCCTGTTTCTTTAAACATCTTATCCAAAGCTTGTTGCATCTTTTCCCAAATGGCATATCCGTATGGTTTGATTACCATACATCCCTTTACAGCAGAATGTTCTGCTAAATCAGCTTTGTTTACTAGCTCGTTGTACCATTCGCTATAATTCGCTTCTCTTGTTGGTAATTCTTTACTCATAAATTTATGTATTGTGGTATAGTATTTGTAACTTTATCCTGTGTATAAGCGTTCGGCAAAAATAGAAAATAAACCTATGCCATTTTCGTTTGTCAAAATATAAATTGATTTAGTCAGCATCCCCATATTATTTAATAATAGAAATAATGAAAAAGTATTTAGCAATCTTGGTTTTATTTGCATCCTTCATTACGGCATGTACTTCACCAAGCGGATTAACCTCAAAAAACTACGAAGATGATATTTATTACTCTTCGAAAGATGCTGTTGCTGACAAAGAAAAAGCAAGAGTAGCAGCTGCTAAAGCGAGAGCAAAAGCAGAAGCTGACAGACTTGCAGCTGAACAGGCACAACAATCGTCAAACGATGATTATTATTCATCAAAAAAACAAGCGGACGTAGTTCAAGAAGAACCCTTCGATGCAGACGACTATTATGATTATGAATATGCCACTCGTTTAAGACGTTTCCACAACAATTGTGGTAGTTATGGGTATTATGATAATTACTATACTAATTCGTACTGGTATAGTGGAAATCCTTATAACTATGGCACAAGTGTTTACATGGGTTATAATTTTTGGGGGCCCAGCTATGTAGCGTATAATTATTATCCAAGTTATTCATGGTTTTCTAATTATGGCTGGGGATACGATCCATGGTACAATCCTTATGGTTATTATAATCCTTATGCATACAACCAGTTCGGTTTTGGATACAATCCATACATGAATGGATATTATAACGGTTTTAATAATGGATATTACAATGGTTTTTACGACAACAACTATTTCAATAGCTACGACAATAACAGTTATTATTATGGACCTCGACAAACGCTTAGTTCAAACAGTAGATCTACATCACAACCATCACTTGCTAGCAGATATGTAAATGCAATTGAAAAGGAAACGGCTAAGCCATTCGAAGCTACGATGGGTAGAGACAATAATCCATATGCGGTATCGACTACGGTAACTGATTATATGTCAAAACCTAACAAGCCAACATCTACTCCAAATCCAGGTTTTAAACCTGTAAATCCATCATCTAATACTGAAAAATCGGATGGATATACGCGTCCAGAAAATACAAATGCAAAGGATGATTATTATTCTAAACCAACTGATTCAAAGCAAATTAATTCAGGCGATACAAAACCTTCGAAACCAACTTATCAAAACGATAAGCCACGTGATAATGATTCTCAAAACAAGCCTCAGCAGCCTGTTTTTGATCAACCGAAACCGCGTACGGAACAGCCTAAGTTTGAACCTAGAAGCACACCGTCTCCTTCTGTGCCAAGAAATAATAGTCCAAGCTCAGCTCCACAGCCTCGTAAGCGTTAATCTATAATAGTCAAAATGATAAGCGAATAAATTTATTCGCTTATCATTTAATCAATATTCTATAAAATGAAAAAATACATTCTCATTATAATAGTTACGCAATTTTTTGCATCGCTTTCTTTTTCTCAAAATGATATTGATGCAATTCGTTATTCTCAACTTACTTTTGGCGGTACAGCTCGTTTTACTTCAATGGCAGGTTCAATGGGTGCGCTTGGAGGCGATATTTCTACCTTGAGTTTTAATCCAGCAGGAATTGCTATTTTCAGGAAAACAGAATTATCAATCACTCCTTCTGTATTTTCACAAACAACAACTTCCAACTATAATAGCTCTATTACTTCAGATCAAAAATTAAATTTTAATCTTGGTAATATTGGATTGGTTGCAAGTTTTCAATTAAATGAAGAAAAAAGTAATGGTTGGGTTTCACTTAATTTTGGATTAGGTTATAACCGAACCAATAGTTTTCATTCACGAAGTATTGTAGAATCATACAACACTACAAGCTCATTGTTAGATGTTTTTGTAGCCAATGCAAATGGTCACCCGGATACCGATTTTGATGGTTTTTCTACCGGATTAGCATGGAAAGCTTGGTTAATAAATCCGATTGCGGGCGATTCGTTGAATTATAACCATGTAATTTCGAACTATGGTGAGCTGCAACGAAAGTCTGTTGAAACAAGAGGTTCGATGGGTGAGACTGCAATTAGTTTTGGAGGAAACTATAAAAATAAATTATTTTTAGGAGGAACAATTGGCGTTGTACGTGTTCGATACAACGAAGAATCAGTTTACGAAGAGATTGATGAGAAAGATACCATCGCAAATTTTAAGTCGTTTTCATACACACAAAACTTGAATACACAGGGCAATGGAATTAATTTAAAAATTGGTTTTATCTACAAAGCTACAGACTGGTTTAGAGTTGGTGGTGCAATTCATACACCAACGTCCATCACATTAAAAGATGAGTACAATAGCACTATGAAATCTGATTTAGAAGGCAACAATAAGTATGACGAAGCATCAGAAAATGGAGTGTTTGATTATGCTGTAACAACACCCTTTAGAGCAATAGCAAGTGCTGGTTTTGTTATCAATAAAATTGCAGTGTTAAATGCCGAATATGAATATGTTGATTACAGTGATGCACGTTTGCGTTCCAATCCAAATGTTTTTGCAGAGGTAAATACCATGATTCGTTCAAACTATACATCTACTAATAATTTACGTTTTGGTGGCGAAGTTCGTTTTGATCCTTTTGCAGTTCGATTGGGTTATGCACTTTATGGCAGCCCATTTAAAAATGGAGAGAATAAAAATGCAACCCGTTCGAGTTATTCTGCTGGTGTAGGTTTTAGGGAGAATAATTACTTTTTAGATTTTGCTTATGTTTATACCATGTTCAATCAAAATAATTATTTGTATAATCCAAGTATAACAAATGCTGTTGAAAATAAATACACTAATTCTAGTTTTATGCTTTCACTTGGAGTAAGGTTTTAAATTAAGGCATAGCAAAGAATCCCCTTTAATATCAATATTCCATCAATCCCCGCTGTGTAGTAATACTCATTGCGGGGTTTGTTGTTTTTTAAAATAAAGAGTATACAGCTGAAGAAAACAATTAAATTGATAAACAGAATAGTTTTATTGAAGTCACAAAATAGATGCAATGAAATAGATGCAACAGCAAAAATAAATGCACTCAGATTCACGTTCGAAGATCCAAATAATATAGAAAAAGTTTGTGTGTTCTCTTTTTTATCAATTTCAATGTCCCTATTATCAAATGGTAAACAAATTGCCGCCAGAAAGCAAAAGCCAGAAAGTGAATAAATAGAATATACTGATGTGTAGGTGTTGTTTGACAATAAAATTGGCACGATGTAGCAAGTAGCTGTCCAAACAGATACCAAGATAAAAATTTTTAGCAGCGCAAATTTTCTTAGTTGAACTGAAGGGAAAAAATAGCCGATGCTTAGTATGCAAAGTGGAGAAAGATAAAGGGTTGTTTTTGATTCACAATAAAACAAACTAACACCTGTACCGATTAATCCTATAATTGCTAAGGTTATAATTGTTTTTTGATTTTCAGAAATCCATTTTCTTCGAACAGATATAGGCTCAGAATTGATGGTTTTTTTGTAAAATATTCGTTGCAGGTTATAAATAAAAAGTGTTGCAAAAAACACGAGTATTGAATAGCTAAATGATGTATTGAGTTGCAGTTCAATAATTGTGCATTGAGACAATAGAAATGCACCTAAAGCAATGTACAGATTGCCAAATAATAAAAAATCAATGAAGCGTTTTATGTGATTCATGCTAAATTTCCGAGAGGAAATTTTATCAACGTTTATTTTAAGATTTCGTTGCCAGTGTTTTTTAAAACACCATAGGTTCCAAGTCCAACAACAAGTCCAACACCTCCGCCAATCATGGATTGGAATTTTCGTTTTTTTCTAGCCACTCGCTCATACCCCATGATGTAAGCATCTTGCTTAAGGTATTCGATGTTGGAAACGCTACTGTGTTTTATTTTTACTTTTGGTAAGCCTGATAATGCGATAAAAGCAAATGGTGGTATTGGGCAAAAAAAGCTGCCAGTTAAACCTGATGCGAATCCTAATGCTAAGTTTCCATAAAGTGCTCCAGGGGACTTGAATCCTTTTTCAGCATCTTGTTCTCCTTTAATGTAGTACCTCATTTCTTCTTCCGTAAATTCATTTCCAAGTATGGTATCATAAACATATAATACTTGCTCTCCAGATGCGTTTTTGATAGAGAAAATGCGATCATTTTCAATGACAATGTTTTTGCCTGGTTTTTTTAGGTCTTTAATGGTAGTAACACCGTTGGTTGTGTCAACAATAGCAGAGATAATTGTTGTTCCATTCAATAATAACAACGTATCCTTTTGTTCTTGAGCTATCGAAATAATAGAAATACAGATAGTTGCGAATGCAATGATGCTCCTTTTAATCATAAAAATCTTGTTTTATTTATCAAATATAGCCATTCTGAAACATACGTGCATTTTATTTGTTTGTTTGTTAATAAAATGAGAAAAATAAAGTTCTTAAATCCGTATATTTGTGTCCCTAAAACAAAAATCAAAAAATGATTACTACTGATAAATTTGTGAACCGCCATAACGGTCCACGTTCAAATGATGTTACAGCAATGCTTGCTAAAATAAATGTAAGTTCTGTAGACGAATTAATTAACCAGACAATTCCTTCAGCAATTCGTTTGAAAGCCCCTTTGAATTTACCAAAAGGCATGACAGAATATGCTTATCATAAGCATTTAAGAACACTAGCATCTAAAAATAAAGTATATAAAACATATATTGGGTTAGGATATAATAATACAATTGTTCCACCAGTTGTTCAGCGAAATATTTTAGAAAATCCAGGTTGGTATACGGCTTACACTCCTTATCAAGCGGAGATTGCACAAGGTCGTTTAGAAGCATTGTTGAATTATCAAACAATGATTATGGATTTGACAGGAATGGAAATTGCAAATGCATCCTTGTTGGATGAATCAACAGCTGCTGCTGAAGCAATGACCATGTTGTATAACAACCGTTCGAGAGATGCTGTAAAAAATGGCGCTACTAAATTTTTTGTTTCGAATGAATGTTTTCCTCAAACGATTGATTTATTAAAAACACGTTCAACTCCATTGGGAATTGAATTAATTATAGGTGATTGGAAAACACAAGTGCTGGATTCAAGTGTTTATGGAGCATTGCTGCAATATCCAACAATAGATGGAGTTGTAAATAATTATGCTGATTTTGTAAAAAATGCAAAAGCGAATGGAATTGCAATTGCCGTTGCTGCTGATGTTTTAAGCTTAGTGATGTTAACACCTCCGGGTGAATGGGGAGCTGATGTTGTTGTAGGTAATACACAACGTTTTGGTGTACCAATGGGTTATGGTGGTCCTCATGCAGCATTTTTTGCTTGTCGCGAAGAATACAAACGTATTTTACCAGGTAGAATTATTGGTGTATCGGTTGATGCGCAAGGTAATCCTGCATTGCGAATGGCTTTGCAAACGCGTGAGCAACATATTCGTAGAGATAAAGCAACTTCAAACATTTGTACTGCACAAGCATTGTTGGCTATTATGGCAAGTATGTATGCCGTTTATCATGGTCCGCAAGGATTAAAAGGAATTGCAGAGCAAGTCCATTTGTCGGCTGTAGCATTAGCTAATGAACTTAAAAAATTAGGATATGCAGTTCAAGAAGGCGTGTTTTTTGATACCATTAAAATTAATGGAACAGACAATTCAAAAATTAAACAGTTAGCAGAAGCAGCACAAATTAATTTCCGTTACACAGATACAGGGTTGTCGATATCATTGGATCAAACAACAGATGCAGATGATTTGAATGCTATTGTTGATGTGTTTGCAAAATCTGCAGGAAAGCAGGCTGCAACTTTAACACAAGAAAATGTTTTTACAGGAAAATCAATTGTTTCTTTGCGTAGTTCAGCAATTTTAGCGCATCCAGTATTTAATATGTATCATTCTGAATCAGAAATGATGCGTTATATAAAACGTTTAGAAAACAAAGATTTATCATTGACACATTCTATGATTTCATTAGGTTCTTGTACAATGAAATTAAATGCAGCATCTGAATTAATGCCAATTACTTGGCCTGAATTTGCCAACATTCATCCTTTTGTTCCTGTTGAGCAAGCAGCTGGATTTATTGAAATGATTGATGATTTGGATAAATCATTAAGTGAAATTACAGGTTTTGCAAAAATGAGTTTTCAGCCAAACTCAGGTGCTCAAGGGGAGTATGCTGGTTTGTTAGTAATAAAAGCATATCATGAATCAAGAGGTGATGCTCATAGAAACATTGCTTTAATACCAACATCGGCACATGGAACAAATCCTGCTAGTGCAGCAATGTGTGGAATGAAAATCGTGTTGGTGAAATGTGATGAAAAAGGAAATATCGATGTAAATGACATGCGTGAAAAAGCAGTTTTACACAAAGATAATTTAGCTTGTTTAATGGTTACTTATCCAAGTACACATGGTGTATATGAAGAAAGTATTATTGAAATTACCAATATTATCCATGAAAATGGAGGACAAGTGTATATGGATGGTGCAAATATGAATGCACAAGTTGGTTTGACAAGTCCAGGAAATATTGGTGCAGATGTTTGCCATTTAAATTTACACAAAACATTCGCTATTCCTCATGGTGGAGGTGGACCAGGTATGGGGCCAATTGGTGTAGCAAAGCAATTAGTGCCATTTTTACCATCTCATTCAATTATTAAAACTGGTGGCGAAAAAGGAATTCATGCAGTATCAGCAGCTCCATTTGGAAGTGCATTGATTTTGTTGATTTCTTACGGTTATATAAAAATGTTAGGTGGTGATGGTGTGACAGAAGCAACTAAAATTGCCATTTTAAATGCGAATTATATTAAGGAACAATTGGCGGGTCATTATCAGACATTATACAGTGGTAAAAATGGTCGTTGTGCCCATGAAATGATTTTGGATTGTGTTTCATTTAAGCGCGAGGCAGGAATTGAAGTGGCAGATATAGCAAAGCGTTTAATGGATTATGGTTTTCATGCTCCAACAGTTTCTTTCCCTGTTCATGATACATTGATGGTAGAACCAACAGAAAGTGAGAGTAAAGAAGAGTTAGATCGTTTTTGTTCAGCCATGATTTCCATTAAAAATGAAATTGATGAAATTATTGCTGGTAAAGCAGATAAAGAAGATAATGTAATCAAAAATGCTCCTCATACAGCAAAATCGGTTATTACGGATGATTGGAAACACGCTTACAGTCGTGAAAAGGCTGTTTATCCATTAAAATGGGTGAAAGATTCAAAGTTCTGGCCTAGCGTTGCTAGAGTAGACAATGCACATGGTGATAGAAACCTAATTTGTGCTTGTCCTCCAATTGAGGCATATGCAGATGTTGAATTAGTATAATTTCTGTATAAAATACTTTGAAAAATCAGATTGAATAATTATATTTGTGGAACGAATAGTAATAAATTAATAACCTAAATTATAACAAATGAAAAAAATCTACACATTAGTAGCTGCATTTGCTGTTGTTTTATCAGCAAACGCACAAAACAAACAAGTTTCTACATCTACTCCTATGAGTACTGTAGGTTTTCCTGCAATTAGTGCAGAAAGAACTGTAACTGATACAATAGCTGGTCCATCTTGGGCAAGCGCTACTGTAGCACCAACTTTAATTGGTTCTGCTAACGGTGGATATGTTGTTGGTAACAATGGATACGGTGATCAAGCAAAAGTACAAGCTTTCATTAACACAATTGGAACAGTTGGTGTTGAAGGAGCTTTAATTTGGTTTGGAGCAAAAGAAAGTGCTTCTGGAAGTTCTGCAGGATCAAAAGTAACAATCAAAGAATACAGTTTAAATGGTCCAGGAACTGCTGATGCAGGTGCTGTTACAACTGCTCCAGGTACTGTTAACAGATCTGCTGACTTACTTTTTTCAGATTTAGATACAGCTAACACTTTTGCTTTAGGAACAAACATCGTAATGTTTGCTACTCCTAGAGTTGAAACAGGTGACTTTGCAATTGGTGTTGATTTTACAACATTAGCGGCTGGCGATACTGTTGGTATCATTTCTAGTAGCGATGGTGATGCAGGTGGATCAGTATTAACTTGGGAAAAATGGAATACAGGAGCTTGGTATTCAATGTTAGCTGCTTGGCCTTTGGATATTGACTTCTTAATTTGGGCTTTAGTTGATAACAACCCTACAGGAATCGAAGAAGGTTTCTT
>JBIIOB010000307.1:0-3579 GCA_044337125.1 Bacteroidia bacterium | reverse complement strand
GGAACAAGCAAATTGGATGAGATAAACAAACTAAACCTAGACCTTAATAAACTTAAAAATCAATTAGATGATAAAGTAGTTACACTATTTGGCTCATCTGTTTCCAAAGAAGGTATTAATCATAAAGAACTAGCATCTATATGGATTGATAATGCTGTAAGGGCTGATGAATCGAATGCAAGAATGCCAATTTACAATAAACGTTTAAATGAAATTGAAAGTACATATGATCAATTTGCGCCTTTGGGTAGCAATTTGAATAAAATGGAAAGAGAAATTGGAATTGCTGAAAAAGAATACCTAAGCCATATTGCAAGTTTAAATGCTGCCCGATTGCGTGAACAGAATTTAGTAATGAGCTCTAATCTTCAGATTGTTGATCCTGCCTTTTACCCAATTAAGGCTCAGCCGAATAATAAAAAATTATTAATACTAGGTGGAGCTGCTGTTGGTTTAATTTTAGTGATAGCCATTTTAATTATGATTGAATTGATTGATCAAACAATAAAGTCACCTGATCGCGCGGGTAAATTAATTGGGAAACAAATTATTTGTGGGTTTCCGTTAATAAATAAGAAAACAGTTTTTTTAGAGGAAAGTGGTACCGTAGATAGAATGGTTGGAATGTTAAGTAGTAAAGTCTATCAATCTTTACGTTTGAAAAAGGATAAAGAAAATCCTTTTGTTGTTTCAGTAGTTAGTACTAGAAGTGGTTCAGGAAAAACATATGTTATTGAAAAAGTTGCTAAACATTTTATTTCAGCTGGAAAGAAGGTTCTTTTAGTTTTGCCAGAAACTCCTGAACCTAATTATAATGGTGATTTAGATGTTGTTCATTATAAGAAAGGAATTGAATACCTTGAAATTGAAACAATTGATCAACTTCTTAATGGATCCAAAACTAAGCTTCATTATGATATTGTTATGATTGAATACCTTCCATTTTTTGAACAAAAACCTCCTGTTGGATTAGTAACTGAATCGGATTTATGTTTATTGGTTGCTAATTCGGAATCATTATGGGAAGAGTCAGATAGATTAGCATTGGCATCCTTCGAGGAGATTTATTCGAAATCAATTTATGTTGTTATTAATAAACTTATTTGGTTTCATTTGGAAACATTTATAGGTGAAGTACCTCAAAAGAGAAGTAAAATACGCCAGTTAATTAAGAAGTGGATAAAATTAGATTTTAGCAAATTAGAAAAATGAAAAAATATTTAGATATTTTAAAACAATTCGTTTCTGATTTTAAAAAGAATGAATCGAAACAAAATGCATTATTAGCATTACTTGGAAATTTATTATATTCTGCATTAGGTTTCTTGGGAATAGCCATCCTTGCAAGAGCGCTAAGCCTTGATGAATATGGAAGTTGGGTTATTTATTTAACTGCATCTTCCTTATTTGAAATGATGCGTATTGGTTTTTTACATACAGCATTAGTACGATATTCATCTGGCGCAAACGATGATGTTCAACGTAGATATATTGGTTCAGGTTGGGTAATAGGAGTATTTATTACTCTATTTTTTTCTTTTTTACTTTTTCTAACATTTATTATTGTTTCTTATTTAGAAATTCAAACTTCATATATCTATTTCCTGAAATATTATCCTTTGTTGGCTATTATTAACTTGCCATCAACCTTATCATTATCTATTCTTCAATTTAGAATGGAGTTTGGTAAATTACTTGTTTTCCGTTTTTTTACAATGACCATTAACTTGGCAGTTTTTGTTGCTGCCTATTTGCTTAATTTAACTATTGAAACGGTCATAATTTTACATCTTTCCTCTAATTTGATTGCATCCCTCTTTTCAATTTTTATGAATTATTCAGGAATTGGATTTATTAAGTATTTCGAAAAGCAAAAAATTATTGAACTAATTCATTTTGGTAAATTCAGTATAGGTACATTAATAGGAACTAACTTGTTGAAAAGTGCAGATACTTTCATTCTTGGACTTGTTTCTGGGACCAATTCAGCTGCATTGTACAGTATACCTCTTAAGTTGACTGAAACATTTGAAGTTTTATTACGATCGATTGTTTCGGTTGCCTTGCCAAAAATGTCGAATTATAGTGTGAAATTTCAATTCAATGAAGTTAAGCGAGTATTTCAGAGTTATAGTGGACTTTTAACATTGATATATGTTCCTGCAATGGGGATTTGCTTCATTTTTGCAGAGTTTTTCCTTCAACTTTTAGGAGGACCAGAGTTTGTTGAAATGTCAAATGTTTTTCGCATGTTTTGTATATATGGATTATTGCTTCCAATTGATCGATTTACTGGTGTTACCTTGGATTGTATTAATCGACCTAATTTGAATTTCAAAAAAGTACTAGCAATGGCACTGTTTAATATTTTATTTGATATTATAGCATTGCAATTTTCTTCTGATTTAGTATGGATTGCTTTTGGTTCTGTTTTAACTACATTATTAGGTATTATACTAGGTTTACGTTTTTTAAATGCCTCTTTTAAAACAAGTTTTTTCGCAATTTTAGAAAGTGGATTGGGCGTGATAAAAAAAGCGTATTTGTAATTTAGTTTTCATTTGCATATGTTTGATACAAATTCCACAGGTGAAGCTATTTAGTAGTGATATAATAAAATATGGAATCATTCTTTTTCTGAGTGTATTTCTTGGAATATTTATTACTAAAGGAAGTATAGGTGCACTTTTGACTCCATTAGCATTGATAGGTGGAATATTCTACATCCTATTTTCATTTAAAATCCCGCTACTTCCATTAAAAACAGTCTATTTTATTTCCTTTTTTGTAATTGGATTAACCAGGTATGTGGATGCTCCATTTGGCTTGGCTGTAGATATTTTATTAGTTTTTTCATGGATTGTAATTTTACTGAGATACAAAGATTCAATTGAATGGGAGAGAGCAAATAACTTCTTTGTTCATTTTATTATTATTTGGTTCTTATACATTGTTTTTCAATTATTAAATCCATTATCTATTGGAGCAGAACCCTGGTTTTACGCTATGCGGGGAATTGCCTTATATCCATTTTTAATGTTGCCTCTTATCTTTTTAATTTTTAATAAAGAGGAAAATATGATGTGGCTAATTAAATTGTGGCTAATCATTTCTATTCTTGCTGCTATAAAAGGGTTTATTCAGAAGTATGTTGATTGTGATACATACGAAAAAATATGGTTGGCTCAAGGTGGCGCAGTTACGCATGTTTTATTTGGTCAACTAAGAGCCTTCTCTTTTTACAGTGATGCCGGTCAGTTTGGTGGTGCAATGGCACATGCTTCTATTTCGTGTTTTGTATTATTTACTGGACCCTATTCCAAAAAATGGAAAGCACTATTTTTTGTTTTATTTATTTTCTTTTTTTGGGGATATCTTATTTCAGGCACAAGAGGAGCAATAGCAGTAATTGCAGCAGGGATGATGATGTATTTATTATTAAGTAAAAATTTTAAAGTGCTAATTATTGGTGGTTTATTGGTAGGTGGCTTTTATTATTTTATGGCTTTTACGCAAATAGGGCAGGGGACTTATGAAATTCGAAGGTTGCGAACAGCCTTTACAGAAGGTGCTGATGAT
>JBIIOB010000306.1:0-3591 GCA_044337125.1 Bacteroidia bacterium | reverse complement strand
GTAGATTTGGAACAGCACCGCATGCAGGATTTGGATTAGGCTTTGAGCGATTGGTTTTATTTGTAACTGGAATGACAAACATTCGTGATGTAATTGCATTCCCTCGCGCTCCAAAAACAGCTGAATTTTAAAAAATCAATCTAATATTTGACAAATAAAGCCCCTTTAAAAAAATTAGAGGGGCTTTTTTCTTTTTCTTATCTTTATTCGTTCTTAAAAAATAGCCTTGAAGCAAATTAGTAAAATAGTATTCCTTTTTCTTTTATTCACAAACATGTTTTTTGTGAATGCACAAACATTCGACTTTCGCAATTTCAATGTCGAAGATGGTTTGGCGCAGTCGCAAGTTTTGTCGATGTGTCAAGATCGTCATGGGAACATTTGGTTTGGTACCAATAGTGGAGGTGTAAGTAAGTATGATGGAAACAAGTTCACAAATTATACTGAAAACGATAGTCTTGTAAACAATGTTGTTTTTTCAATTGCCGAAATTAAAAATGGGAATATTCTATTTGCTACCAATGGTGGATTAAGTGTTTTTAATGGTAAGGACTTTAAAAATTATACAGATAAAACAGGATTACCTCATAACCGAGTTTTTAAGGTAATGCAAGACAATGCTGGTACTGTTTGGTTGGGTACTAGTAAAGGTGTTTGTAATTATATCAATGGCAAAATAGTTCCATTTACTTTAGATACAATTTTATCAAAAGCGAATGTGTTTACCATTTATTGTGATCAGTCAAATAATATTTGGTTTGGCACTATTTCAGATGGTCTAATTAAATACAATGCAACGACCAAGCGCTTTTCCTATTTTACCAAAGAAACAGGATTGAGGAATAATTTTGTTCGTTCTATTGGTGAAGACATTCAAGGAAATATTTATGTAGGAACAGTTTCTGGAATTAATAAAATTAATGGACCGGGTGTTGTTCAAAAAGTAAATATTCCTGGTGAAGAAAATGTTGCTTTCACTTCGATTATTTCTGATAATAAAAACAATTTATGGTTTGCTACCAATGAAGGTATTTATAAATACAACGGCTTAGCACATCGTAAATACAAGGATAAAAATGGTTTGGCTTCCAACAACCTTTTGTGTGGTTTTAAAGACAGGGAAGGGAACTTTTGGTTCGGTACCGATGGATTTGGCGTATCTAAATTTTCCTCTGAGGCTTTTACTTCATATAGTGTGAAAGATAGTTTGCCAGGAGATTATATCTCCACTATTTTTCAAGATAGTAAGAAAAATATATGGCTTGGTGTTAAAAATTTTGGTGTTGTTAAATTCCAAGATGGAAAGCAAATCAATTATAAAATTGATGTAAAGCAATTAAAAAATTCCTTGAAAGATAACCATGTTCAGGCGATTGCTGAAGATAAGAATGGAGTTATTTATTTAGGTACAAAAACCGGATTAAGTGTTTTTGATGGGAACAGTTTTAAAAATTTCAATATTAAAGATGGTGTTTCAGATGATGATAACATCTATTCTATAATTATTGATAAACAAAATCGTATTTGGGTTGGAACGGGAAATGGTGTGCACAATTTTGTAAATGATCAATTTATTCCTATTGAAACAATTAATAAAGTAAAAACGGATAGAGGGAATTTGCCTATCTATTCAATTCTGGAAGATAGAAGTGGAAACATTTGGTTTGCAAGTGAAAACGGTGCAATCAAATACAATGGAAAAACGGTTGAGCGATTTAATAAATCAAATGGTTTAATCGACAAACGTGTTACCACCATTGTTCAAGACAAAAAGGGGCATCTCTGGTTTGGAACAGATGAAGGTGTTTTTGAATACAACTACACTTCTTTTCAGCAGATGGGTGAAAGCCAAGGATTGGCATCTAATAAAGTTTATTTAATGCTGCTTGATGGAAATAATTTGTGGGTAGGAACCAACAAAGGTTTAGATAAAGTTAATCTGGATGTTTATTATGCTACCAATAAATTTGAAATTAAACATTACGGAAAAGAAGAAGGGTTGAATGGGGTTGAATGTAATTCTAATTCAGCATTTAAAGATGCAGAAGGAAATTTATGGTTCGGTACCATCAAAGGAACTACTGTTTATAATCCTCGATATGACAAACTAAACAGGGAAGAAGCGCTAACAAGAATAACAGGCATCCGATTATTTTTTCAAAATGCAGAATCTGATTTGGAGAAATATGCCGAATCAATTGATAGTACCAATCACTTACCTTTTAATTTAGTTTTACCATACGATAAGAATCACATTACTTTTGATTTTATTGGTATTTGTATCACCAATCCAAATAAGGTAAAATATCAATTTAAGTTGGAGGGTGCTGATGAAGATTGGTTTCCACCTACCTCTAAAACAGAGGCTACGTATTCTTCATTACCAGCAGGAGAATACACATTTCATTTAAAGGCAATGAATAATGATGGCCTTTGGAATAGTAAAGACATCACCTTTAAATTTACAATTTTACCACCTTGGTGGAAAACATGGTGGTTTTATACCATCGTTGGTTTAATTGCTTTCGCAGGTGTTTATACCTTTATAACAGTTCGTACACGCAATCTACAAAAAGCAAAAATTGAACTGGAACAAGAAGTGCAATTACGTACACTTCAATTACGTCAAGAGAAAGAAAAGGTTGAAATAATCAATCAAGAAGTAGTTGCACAAAAAGCAATCATTGAGGCAAAAAATAATGATATCACAGACAGTATAAAATACGCGAAAAATATTCAAGAAGCATTATTACCTCCATTGCAAAATTTGCATAAAGAGTTTAATGATGCATTTGTATTATACTTACCAAAAGATATTGTAAGTGGCGATTTTTACTGGTTTGCAAAACGTAATAAAAAACGGTTCATTGCTTCTGTAGATTGTACTGGTCATGGTGTTCCTGGAGCCTTTATGAGTATTGTTGGTAATACTTTATTAAATGAAATTGTAACAGAAAAAAACATTACTTCGCCTGCCGAAATTTTAAATGAGCTGCATGTTGGTGTTAAAACGGCTTTGAAACAAAGTGGTGATAGTGAAAATGAAAGACGAGATGGAATGGACATTGCCTTATGTTCATTAAATGAAGAAGGGAATATGTTAGAATACGCAGGAGCTAATCGTCCGTTGTGGATGTTCAGAAAATCAAAAAGTGGTGAGGAATCGTTTGAAATGATTAAAGCTAATAAGTTTCCAATTGGAGGATTGGAAATGGAAAATGAAGTGAAACGCACATTTACAAATCACGAAATACCAGTTGAAAAAGGCGATTTGGTTTACATATTCTCTGATGGATATGCCGATCAGTTTGGTGGCGAGAAAGGGAAAAAATTCATGGTAGGTAACATGCAAAAACTGGTTGCCGATATCTATGAAAAACCAATAAAAGAACAAGAGCAATTGTTATTGAAAAACTTTATCTCTTGGAGAGGCGAACATGAGCAAGTGGATGACGTTTTGGTTATAGGATTTAGAGTTTGATAATTAATAAAATGACTAGTCCTGAAAAAAGTTGACACGGATTAGATTATAAAACTAATTAAATATTAACCTCGGAAGTAAAAACTTTCGAGGTTTTTTTCTTCCATTTT
>JBIIOB010000305.1:0-3592 GCA_044337125.1 Bacteroidia bacterium | reverse complement strand
GAGCTCAAAATTTCGTGTGGACACCAAGTGCATCCTTATCAAATGCAACAATCGCCAACCCTATCGCAACGCCAACTGTTGTAACCACCTATACCGTTGTTGGAACTGATATTAACGGCTGCTCTGCCACAGATTCAATAAATGTTAGCTTAAATGGCATTTCAATTTCAGCAACAGCGAGTCCAGCTGCAATTTGTGCTGGTGCTACAAGTAACTTATCTGTAACAGGCGCTACAAACTACACTTGGACACCAAGCGGATCATTATCCAATGCTACTTCTGCTAATCCAGTGGCTAATCCTAGCAATACAACAACTTATACTGTAATTGGAAGCGATGCTGCAAGCGGTTGTGCTGATACAACAACAGTTACATTAACTGTAAATGCTTTACCAAATGTGAATGCAGGTGCCACTCTATTAATTTGTGCAGGATCAACTGCAAATTTATCAGCATCGGGTGCTTCAAGTTATTCATGGACTCCAACAAGCTCATTAAACAACCCAAGCATTCCAAATCCAACTTCCACTGCAACTGCAACAACGCTTTATACAGTTGTTGGAACAGATGTTAATGGATGTTCAGCATCAGACACTGTTTCGGTTATTGTTAATCCTGTTCCAAATGCAAACGCAGGATCAAATACAAGCATTTGTAATGGTACTAGTACCACATTAAATGCAACAGGAGGCGGAACTTATACTTGGTTACCTTCAACTGGATTAAGTAATCCTTCTATTGGAAACCCTATCGCGAATCCAACGACAACAACAACGTATACCGTAACTGTGACTTCTAATTTCTGCAGTGCAACATCACAAGTTACTGTTACTGTAAATTCAAGTCCTACTGCAACTGCAACTACAAATAATGCAAACATCTGCGCTGGTCTTTCGGCACAATTAACTGCTACAGGTGGTGGAAATTATGCTTGGACTCCTGCAAGTAGCTTGAGTAGTTCAACAATAGCAAATCCAATTGCTACACCAACATCAACTACAACCTATACTGTTATTGTTTCAAATGTTGTTGGTTGCTCAGATACTGCAACAGTAACAATTAATGTTACCAATGCAATGAGCATTGCAAGCTCTTCAATTACACCTGAAACGTGTGGTAGCACAAATGGTGTAATTACAACTGGTGCAATCACTGGAGGAAATAGTCCTTATACTTATTCTTTAAATGGAGGAGCTCCACAAACATCCCCTACATTCTCAAACTTAACAGCTGGAACATATACAATTACGGTTACAGATGCAGGTGGATGTGCTACAACACAAACAGTCACAGTAAATCAAGTACTTGGAGTAAATGCAGCATTTAGCGCAAATCCTCCATCTGGAGTAATGCCTTTAACTGTAAACATGAATAATTCATCAACAGGAGCAACAAACTATATCTGGGATTTTGATAATGGATTAAATTCAACATTAACAAATCCTAGTACTTCGTATGGTCAAATCGGACAATACACTGTAACATTAATTGCATACAATAACAATCCAGCATGTGCTGATACTGCAACCGTTACTGTGATTGTTTATGATGAGGTTACAATGGCTATTCCAAATGTATTTACTCCTAATGGTGATGGTATCAACGAAATATTTTATGTTAGCACGAATGGAGTAACTGAAATTACAGGAACAATATTTAATCGTTGGGGTAAAAAAATATTCGAATGGAATGGAACACCATCAACAACATTAGGTTGGGATGGAAAAATTAATGGCAATAAAGCAGAAGATGGTGCCTATTATTATATCATAAGCGCCAAAGGTGCAGATGGAAAAGAATACAATGAAAAAGGCTATTTGCAGTTAATCAATGGAAAATAATTACAAAGCATAATTACAAAAAAGGGAGAAAATTTTTCTCCCTTTTTTTATTCCTTTTTCTAACGATTCAGAAACTTTTATCACCAACAATCTCCCTGATTTTATGTAAATTTGTACTCCCAATAATTAAAAACAATAATTTATGTCGACAACATTAACAACAAATGCTTTTGGAATTGAAGAAGTTCTTAAGCAATTAGGATTAAAAGAAAACAATTATGGTGCAAGCACCGGTTTAAAACATACAATTACAAAAGGTAAAAAAATTGATTCTTATTCACCTGTTGATGGCAAATTGATAGGTAGTGTAAATGCTGCAACTGCAGAGGATTATTTTTCAGTTATGAAAACTGCAGAAGAAGCATTTAAAGTTTGGCGCTTAATGCCAGCTCCAAAACGTGGCGAAATCGTTCGTCAGATGGGTGACGAACTTCGCAAATACAAAGACCCATTAGGGAAATTGGTTTCCTATGAAATGGGGAAAAGTTTACAAGAAGGTTTAGGAGAAGTTCAAGAAATGATTGACATCTGCGACTTTGCAGTTGGTTTATCTCGTCAATTATATGGTTTAACCATGCACAGCGAGCGTCCTATGCATCGCATGTATGAGCAATGGCATCCATTTGGTGTGGTTGGAATTATTTCTGCATTTAATTTCCCAGTTGCTGTTTGGAGCTGGAACTCTATGTTAGCTTGGGTTTGTGGAGATGTTTGTATTTGGAAACCAAGTTCAAAAGTTCCTATGTGTGCAATTGCATGTCAAAATATTATTGCCGATGTATTAAAACGCAACAACGTACCAGAAGGAGTTAGTTGCTTAGTAATAGGTAATGAATCAGGTGACTTAATAAACAATGATAAACGTATTCCATTAGTATCCTTTACTGGGTCTACACGTATTGGACGCCATGTATCAAAAACAGTAGCTGAACGTTTTGGAAATACAATTTTAGAATTAGGCGGAAACAATGCAATCATCGTTTCTGAACATGCTGATTTAAGTATGGTATTAGTTGGTGCAGTATTTGGCGCAGTTGGAACAGCTGGTCAACGTTGTACTTCTACACGTAGATTAATCATCCATGAAAGTGTTTACAACAAAACAATTGAGGTAATTAAAAATGCGTATGGTCAATTAAAAATTGGAAACCCATTGGATTCTTCGAATCATGTGGGACCATTAATTGACAAAGGAGCAGTTCAGGATTATCTGAATGCAATTGAAAAAGCAAAGACTGAAGGTGGAAATATTATTGTAGAAGGTGGTGTATTAACTGGTGATGGATATGAAAGTGGTTGTTATGTTAAACCATGCGTAATTGAAGCAAAAAATGAATTCCATATTGTGCAGGAAGAAACCTTTGCTCCAATATTATATGTGATGAAATACAAAACGATTGAAGAAGCTATTGCTATGCAAAATGGAGTTCCTCAAGGTTTATCATCATCTATCTTCACTAACAACATGCGTGAAATGGAATTGTTTTTATCGCATGCTGGTTCTGACTGTGGAATTGCAAATGTAAACATTGGTACTTCAGGAGCTGAAATTGGTGGTGCATTTGGCGGTGAAAAAGAAACTGGTGGCGGACGTGAATCAGGTTCAGATGCATGGAAAGCCTACATGCGCAGACAAACAAATACAATAAACTATGGTACTAGTTTACCATTAGCACAAGGAATTAACTTTACCATTTAAAGATAATATTCAATTATAAAAAGGCGAACAAAATGTTCGCCTTTTTTATTGA
>JBIIOB010000304.1:0-3594 GCA_044337125.1 Bacteroidia bacterium | reverse complement strand
AAAATCCCCGATGATAACTTTGAATGCATCACCATCTGTTGGTTGTGTGAAAGGTAATAATTGTTCGTAGGAGATTCCTGCTAAATCAGAGCCTTTAAATTCCGAAACGATTTCAAATGGAATTGCTTTGTCACCTGCTTTATAATCTTCGAATTTTAATTCTTTATTTTTCTCTGGAAAATGTTTTCCAACCAATTCTTTTGCAAGAATAACATTTACTATGGTGTGAGAAAACGGATTAAATGTTTTTACCAATACATAATCAATATTCTTTCCAACAGCCAAAGCAGTATTGGAAGGTAAGGTCCAAGGAGTAGTCGTCCATGCTAAAAAGTAAACATCGCCACTCAACTTTAAACTTTCTAACTGTGAACCTTTTACTACTTTAAACTGCGCCACAGCGGTTCTATCCTTCACATCTCTGTAGCAACCTGGTTGGTTTAATTCGTGTGATGAAAGTCCTGTTCCAGCAGCTGGAGAATACGGTTGAATGGTAAATCCTTTGTACAACATTCCTTTGTCGTACAAGTTATTTAACAACCACCAAACCGATTCAATGTATTTATTATCATACGTGATGTATGGATTTTTCATATCCACCCAATAACCCATTTTACGCGTTACATCTTCCCATACATCGGTATATTTCATTACATCCTTACGGCATTCCAAATTGTATTGTTCAACCGTAATTTTTGTTCCAATATCTTCTTTGGTTATCCCTAATGCTTTTTCAACACCTAATTCCACAGGCAATCCATGCGTATCCCAACCTGCTTTACGTTTTACTTGAAATCCTTTTTGTGTTTTGTATCTACAAAAAATATCTTTGATAGAACGTGCCATTACGTGGTGAATACCAGGTAATCCGTTTGCACTTGGAGGTCCTTCATAAAAAACAAAAGGTGCTTTTCCTTCACGTGAAGTGATGGATTTTTCGAAAGTTTTATTCTCGTCCCAAGTCTTTTGTACATCCTTTGCCGTTTGCGAAAGATTAAGATTGGTGTAGGTTTTATAATTACTCATAATAAATGAAAATTCTTAAAATTTAAAAGGAATGCAAAGGTAATGATTTATCCGTAAAAACCTACTGCTTAAAGGCTTATGCATTAGGCGTGTACTTCTTTTTGTACTTCCTAATTACAAGGGTAATCAGCACTACGCCAACTGCGGTAGGCAATAACCAGAGAACAACTTCAGGGATAAAAGAAAATAAAGCTGAATTATTCACCAAAAACGCAGTTATCGTGGCAATATAAGCACCACCCATTTGTCCGATGTGTTTGTACATCCAAAACATTTTTTCGGTAGGTGGTTTTTGAAATTTTCGGATTTCTTGCCAAACACCCAAAGCATAAAATGCACCAAAAACCAATAAAATAATACCCGCCTGATTGCCATTGATTGTATTTACTATTCCCAAGTAAAGCATAAAAACAGCAGCCAATCCGCCAATTAAAATTCCAATATAATCGAGTGCTCCTGCTTTTTGTCCTTGGTTAATTTTTTTCAAATACAAAATACGATATCCATTAAAAGCCGCTTGAAAACTAAAAAAAGCAATCAATACAAAAAAGATCATTTCCCTGTAAATAGCCATATAAATGCTGGAAACAAAAATAATTCCCATGCTCCAAAAATAAAGTTTACCATTGATGCGGTGTGCTTTTCCACCTTTTAAAGTAAGCATTGCCAGCAAACCTGTAACAAGTGCAGTTGCTCCAGCCAGAATGTGAATGATGCGAATGATGGGAAATAAACTATCCATGGGTTATGATTTTGAAATGATAAACGAAGATAAAAAAATCCCCTTTCATTCATCAGAACAAAAGGGGATTTAAAAATAGGGAAACAATTATATTGTTGCGATAACCTTTAACTCTATTGCAATAGGGGTTGGCAAACAATTAATTTCAATGGTGGTACGACAAGGTTGATTGTCTTTAAACCATTCGGCATATACACGATTGTATATTGCAAAATCATCTTTCATGTTTGTTAAAAAAACCTGAACATCCACAATGTTATCCCAGCTGCTTCCTGCTTCTTCTAGAATGTACTTAATGTTTTGAAAAACATTTTTGCATTGAACTTCGATATCATACGAAACAATATTGCCTTTTTCATCCAATTCAACTCCAGGAATTTTTTTAGTACCACGTTCGCGTGGACCAACTCCTGAAAGGAATAATAAATTTCCAACTCTACGAGCATGTGGATATGCGCCAACTGGTTCGGGTGCTTTGCTTGAATTTATTCTATCTTCTGCCATTGTTATTGTTTTATAAAAAGAAAGCAAATATAGGATTCTGAAGGCAGAAACGCAATAAGGTAAAAGTGTTTATTAAAACTCGTTGATTGAATTTAATAATTCTTTGTTTTCGGAAGTCCACAGCAACAAGCTATTGTTGCGGGGTGGCAACATTAATTTCTGACAAATTTTGGAGCGATAATTCTCAATTGTTTTTTCGGACAAAAACAACAATTCGGCAATCTCCTTGGTTGATTTATTTTGACTAACCAGTTTTAATGTTTTTAATTCGGCCTGACTTAAATTTTTAATGAGTTGATTTAATTCCTTTTTCTTTAAATCTTCATGTCCCATTTCTTGATAAAATGTTTGCAATTCGGGACCTATGTATTTTTCATTCAACTTTACTTTTTCGATGCACTCAATAATTTCATCAGCAGCAAAATCTTTTAAAATGTATCCAAAAGCTCCTACTTCCATTGCTTTTTTTATCATTTCACGATCGCGATACATGGTAAGGATAATCACTTTTGTTTTTAGATTTTCTTTCAAAACAATTTTTGCAACTTCCAATCCATTTAATTCAGGCATGTTAATATCCAAAATGGCGATGTCTGGCTTTAGTGATTTAATTTTTTCAATTGCTTGAGCACCATTAACACATTCAATCAAGTCCATTTTTTTAAACGAACTCAATAAAATATCTTTGAGTCCTGTTCGAAAAATCGGATGATCGTCCGCTATTAATAATTTCATTTTATCCACTATTCCCTATTTAAATTTCAGCACTAATTTAAATCCTTTTTCTGTAATATCATTTGCATGTATCATGGCACCAATAATATTAGCACGTTCCTTAATCGACAGTAAGCCAATTCCATCCATCTTCTTTTTATTTTTCGCGCTTTTACCATTGTCCTGATAGGTCAAAGTAAATTCATTTCCTTTTTTCTCAATCGATATTTTTAATCCGCTAGCATTGGAATGTTTCAAGGTATTGTTTACACACTCTTGCAATATTCTAAATAGATGTGTTTGTACCAATATGGATAATTGTTGCACCTCATCAGCGATATCAAAGCTACACTCCAAATTCGTTGAATTTTGAACAGCAGTCATCAGTGCCGCAACGGAACGTGCTAAGCCAATTTTTTCTAAACTGGAAGGATATAGTCCATGCGAAATTTCTCTAGTTTGTTCGATAACAGCACCCAACTCTTTTTCGAGTGAAAGGATTAATTCGGAATTTTTACTTTTCTCGTTTACAATTTTTGATTTAATAAAGGATAAGGATTGACCAATATCATCGTGTAAATCGCGTGCAATACGTTTACGTTCCTCTT
>JBIIOB010000303.1:0-3635 GCA_044337125.1 Bacteroidia bacterium | reverse complement strand
ATTGATTGGTACCAACAATTGGTAAATGATTACTCTAAAAATCGCTTAATCATTGTTGCTTCTAACCAGCAAGAATATGAATATCCTTTTTGCGATAAGCAAATTAGTATCGAGGATTATAAATAGAAATTTACTTTAGTACATCATGCAAAACACCTTCCTTTAAGGAATAGGTAGAAAGTCGCATCTTTTCAATTTCAAATTCGGCTACTACAAAATGCACAAGAATGCTGGATATCACCATCATATCCACCCGCATTTGCACTAAGCCTTTCATAGCTGTTCGTTCTGCTTTAGTCGATTTTATTATAATGTCATAGATATCAGAACAATCATCCATTTTGAATTCGTATTCTGTTTTATTATCTAAAATGGATGGTGTGTAAAATCGGTGAGCAATCATTTCTGCTAATGAATCAAAAGATCCAGATGAACCAATTAACTCAGTAATAGAATATCTTTTTACTGCTTCAAATAAAGGTTGTAATTCTTGCTTTAAATAGGTTTTAACTTCTTCTATTTCTAAATCTGTAATTGGGTCGGATGGATTAAAACGTTCAAGTAATCGTGCAGCTCCTAATAAAAAGCTTTGCTTCCAGAAAATTTGATCATTGTTTGCTATAATAAATTCGGTACTTCCACCACCAATATCAATTATAAGTGATGTTTCATTTGTCATTTTTACGGCAGAACGAACACCATAATAAATTAATTCGGCTTCTTTATCTCCCGAAATAACTTGAATGTCGATATTGGCTTTCTGTTTTGCTATGGTAACAAATTCGTTCCCATTACTCGCACTTCTTATCGCTGATGTAGCAAATGCAAAAACCTTTTCTACATTGTAATCATCCAATACAAGTTTATATTGAACCAAGGCATCGATTCCTCGTTGAAATGGAATAGGAGCAATGAAGCCTTTGTTTATTCCTCCTTCGCCTAATTTTACAGCGATTTTGGTTTGAAAAATTTGTTTGTAGGTATTAGAAGCATCCGTTTCAACAATTAGGATGTTGAACGTGTTGGTTCCAAGGTCAATGATAGCTATTCGCATAGAACTTATCCTTTATAAAACAGCCATTTGCCTAATTCTTTCCAGGTTACTTTTTTACCATACATTAAAATTCCTGTTCGGTAAATTCTACCAGCCAACCAAGTTGTAAATACAAATCCAGCAACCAATAATGTCATTGATAATGCCAGTTCCCAAGCTGGTACACCAAATGGTAATCGTACCATCATAACAATAGGTGAGGTAAGCGGTACTATTGAAAACCAAAAAGCCATTGTGCTTTCAGGATTTTGGATGATAGTTTGAGCAACTACAAACGATAGAATCAGCGGAATTGTAATCGGCATCATGAACTGTTGGGTATCGGCTTCATTATCAACAGCGGCTCCAACAGCAGCAAACATGGCACTGTACATTAAATAACCTCCCAAGAAATAGAATAAAAAACACAAAACAATTGTTTTCATATCTACCGATTTAAAATCGTTCCATATTTCAGTAACAATGTTAGGCTTTTCAATTTTTTTCATATTCATATAATCCAAATTGGCACCAACAGTAAACGTTTGTTCTTTTTGTTGTACTTGTTTAATATCAATGTCTTTTAGCAAAGTAACCGTTGCTACACTATACAATGTTGTTGTAAGGATTACCCATAATAAAAATTGTGTCAATCCAACCAATGCAACACCCACAATTTTCCCCATCATTAATTGGAATGGTTTAACCGATGAAAGAATGACTTCAACAATACGATTTGTTTTTTCTTCCATGACCCCTCGCATAACTTGAACTCCATATAGGAAAATAAACATGTAGATTAAAATTCCAGCACCCAATCCAATAGCCATGTATAAACCAGTGTTTGTTTTCTTGGTATTTCCATCTTCTTCTACTTTAGTTGTAATAAGCTTAAAACGCGAATTGATTTCGGCATCACGAATGATGTTTAAATCTACTTTGTTTTTTGCAAGAATAACATCGTACATCATTTTGCTAACAGTAGAAACAATGTATTGTTCAACACCAACGCTTAATTGTTTTTTGTACAATATTTTAATGGTATTGCCACCCGATAGGATGTTGTGAGGGATGTATAAAATAGCATCGTAATTGGTATCGTAGAATCCTTTTTCGGCCTCTTCAAATTTAATTGGAGGATAATCGAAATGAATGAAATCTTTTTCTGGGATTAAGTCACGAAACAAAAAGCTATCATCAATTACTTGTACCTTTTGCTTCTCCGTTTTTTGCATGGATAACCAAATTGGAACAATCATGATTGCTGCAATAAGGATAGGGCCTAAGATGGTCATAATGATAAATGACTTTTTCTTAACTCTCGATAAGTATTCGCGCTTAATGATTAAAAGTATTTTATTCATAGGATTAAATCTTATTTACAATTTTTAATAAAATCGGTTACCAAATATGCAATTAATTTTCCGGTTTTGTTATCAGTTTTGATATGTGATAAAACAGGTGCTGCTTCCGCAATGTGCAAGTAGGCTGCATTTGTGTTTTTTGCACACCAAGTAACATATTGGCGTGCTTGGTTTGCACTTATTCCGCTCGATGTTTTTGCACTCGATGGAATGTTTTGTACGGTATCCATGTCTAGTTCAATACCACAAAAGGTGTCGTCAGTAAATGTTATTGCTTGCATCACTGCATGTTTGAAATCCATTTCTTCACGGATAAAAATGTCTTCAAAAAAACTATACTGAATGGTATTGGGATGTTTTTTTAGTTCATTCAATACTGTTTGTGAATTGTAGTTTTCGTGTAATCCAATTATTGAATAGTTTTTTAAATAACCTTCATCGTATGCATAGCTAAACCCATTTCCACTATGTCGGCCTTCTTGTGCTCTGAAATCGGTATGAGCATCCGAATTAATGCAGTTGATTTTCGCATGTTTTATTAATCCAGCATCTAATAGTCCGAGTGCTGCTCCCTTAATGTTTCCGTATGCATTGTTATGTCCACCACCAATGATAATAGGTGTTTTTCCATTTTTTACGATTAGTTGAATTGTTGCTGCAACGCGAGTATCAATGATTGTTACTAAATCTCTCAGCTGTTGAACATCAGCACTTTCTGCTTGTTTCATCAAATCATCAAAATCAATATGCCCGAGCACTAGTAATTCATCTCCTTTAAAAAAATCAGTGCTTTGAATATTTAAGATATTGGATAAAGCTGGTTGCCATGCAGTATTTGCACCACCACGACCAAAATTCGCTCTTACACCAATGTCTTCTGGTAAACCTAATAAAACAAATTTAGCAGTTGAATTTTTTAGTGCCTCTTCTATGTTTTTGGAATCAATCGTTTGAACACATTCACCAAGTTTTGTTTCACCCGAACGCTTTCGTGTAAGTTTTTGTAGGATTGATTTATCGTATACTTTTAGAAACATATTATTCTGTTATTACTTTTCCGTTCAAAATAATTGTTTCGATTAAATTACTTCCGAAAGAGTAGGGGATAAACGAATAGCTAGGAATCTCCTGTGTTATAAAAACATTTGCTTGTTTCCCAATTGCAATACTTCCATGTGTTTTGCTTAAATTCATTGCATAAGCAGAATTGATGGTCGCAGCATTAATTGCTTCTTCTG
>JBIIOB010000301.1:0-3637 GCA_044337125.1 Bacteroidia bacterium | reverse complement strand
TGGCGTTGTGAAGGTGCCATTAAGCCTAGTCCTTACAATATTATTTGTTCTAAATTCCAAAGGGTTAGTCCCATTATTAAAATATCCAATATATTTTCCAGCAGGAAAATAACTGTTATTAGGTGATGTACTTTGCCCTAAAATAATTGCACTATTAAATAGTATAATTAAAACACTAAATATTTTTAATTTCATTAGTTATGAGTTTTACCTCATCAACTGAATAAATCCTTTTTCTATAATTTCTTTTTTATCTGCATTGGAAAATTTGATAAAATAATAGACACCAACATTACAATTAATTCCATAATTTGAAATTCCATTCCAAATTTTATTTGTAGAGTTAATATCATAAATTTTTTGTCCCCATCTATTAAAAATTTCAATTTTTTCATTCTCATTAATTAAAGGTTCCCATTCATCATTTATATTATCTCCGTTTGGACTAAAAAAATTAGGTGTGTTATTACTAAGTTCTACTATTTTAACATTATCAATATAGTAATACGAATAAGCACCCTGTGAATTAAGCAAACTTGATGATATACAAAATGTGTCAATAGAGGAGTTGTCTTTAAAACTGCCAATTGTTAAAAATTCTTCTCCACCTATAGCGGTATAAACGGTTTTTGTTTCGTACCAGCTTATTGCATCGCAAATTAAAAAATTAATAGGTGTAGTTAGTTGAGGAGAATAAAAAATTGGAGTAGTGAAATTTCCTCCAATTGCAATGTTTGACAATCCAAAACCAATTTCTGATATACAATAAGGCATACTATCAGCCCTGCTTATAAAACAAGAAAATTCGTATTTTTTATTACTTTGCAATTTTTGTAATAGTTTGACTTGGATATATTCTCTATAATTCCAGTTTGAGGAATCAAAGGCGCATGAAATTCCACTATAACCGTTGCCATCATTTGGTGTCTGAAATCCTACTGCATTAGAAGGGATTCCTGCATCATTTAACAAAACATTACAACTATTAAAATAATCAGGACTCGATAATGTTGGACTATACCAATATGTAAGTGAACCAATACTTCCAGCACCTATTGGACAAGACGTAGTGTCTTCAAAACTAGGATTGGGTACAAGATTAATTTGTGCAAATGAAAATGCATTACAAAAAACAAAAAATAGTATGTAAAAAGGTTTATTCAATTAATAAGTAGTTTGTATTGAATAGTAAACACTGCTTTGTAAACCAAGCCGTAAGCAGGAAAAGGATGTATCAAATTTAATACTTTAATTGTTTGAAAGCCTCCTTTCCCCAAAAATAAAATACAATAGCTTGTATTTAAAATGAATTGAACATTTTTTTGAAATCATTTATTAAAGCTGTTATTAGAAATTTAACTGTAAGCTTGTTTAAATTCAATCGCAATTTGGGGTTGGTTCAGAATGGCATTAATTGCTATTTTCAAATATAATAAAATATCAATCAAAAAGAAATTTGTTGATTTTTTATTGGATGAAAGGATTTGTTGCTTTTGGTGAATGAAAAATTATTCTAAAAACAGAAAAAAAATGTATTGTACCCAGTTTCTTTAGTTATGCTTGTGATTTAAAGAGAGTAAAAAAATTTGTTGTTAATAGTCTTTAAATTTTTGTTAAGTTTAATGTTAAATTATTCAGAGATTAATATGTAAGGAATTTGATTATTTTGTAAGGTTTAAAGCTTTGTTTTTTTATGAAAAAGTTCCACGTGTATAATCATCCATTTTTACACTTTAAATTTAAAATGGTTTAATTAAAACAAAATTCCTTATTTAAATAGGCTAAAGAACAATCTATTATTTGGATAATTTGAAATAACCAAGCTAAACAATTCCGTATCTTTGCAACCATGATAACACTCTTGATTATTGCGATAACTGTATTTGTTTCCATAACAACAATGGAGAACCATACACTTAAAAATAAGATGATGTTTAATGCATACATGATTAATCATCGAAAGGAGTCTTGGCGCTTTTTTTCGAGTGGATTAATTCATGCCGACTGGATGCACCTTGGTTTCAACATGTTTTCGTTTTACATGTTTGGTAGAGCTGTGGAGGATTCTTTTGCTTATTTATTTGATGGCAAAGGAGCCTTCTTTTACCTCATTCTTTATGTGGGTGGTATTGCAATGTCATCCTTGTATTCCTACGAAAAGAACAAACAAAATATTTATTACAATGCATTGGGGGCATCTGGTGCTGTGTCTGCAGTGATTTTTGCATACATCATTATTGCACCAACTACTAAATTGATGTTTTTGTTTTTACCTGTTCCAATTCCCGCTTATTTATTTGGTATCATTTACCTTGGAATTGAATATTATTTAGGTAAAAAAGGAAATACGAATATTGGTCACGATGCCCATTTTTGGGGTGCAATTTATGGTGCTGTGCTTACTATCATTTTAAAACCTGCATTGTTTATGGCGTTCATTTATCAAATTACAGGTGGTTTGTAATGCTGTATGCGAATATCCAATTGAAAAAGAATTAATAATCATAAAATTAAAGGAGTAGATGAACAAAGCAATTTTTTTGGATCGTGATGGTGTTATAAATGTGGAACGTGGGTATACACACCGCCTCGAGGATTTTGTGATTCTTCCTGATTTAATTGAAGTATTGCAACTGTTTCAACAAAAAGGTTATTTGTTAATCATTGTTTCGAACCAAAGTGGTATTGCTAAAAACTTATATACACAAAAAGATGTAGAAGTATTGCATGCGTATTTGCTGGGCGAACTAACTAAAAATAACATCAGACTTTCGGAAGTGTATTATTGTGTGCATCATCCCGATGTAAGCAAGTGCATTTGTCGTAAACCCGATTCTTTATTTGTAGAAAAAGGATTGGCTCGTTTTAATATTGATCCTAAAAAGTCCTATTTTATTGGTGATAAAGAACGTGATACCGAAGCTGCTGAAAAAGCAGGTGTAAAAGGTATTCTGATTGAAGCAAACATTTCATTAAAAACAATCTTAAATCAAATTGAGCTGTAATTGATGTCCAATTTTATTAATCATAACGGTGTAATTTCCGAATCGGATAAACCTGTATTGTTTGTTAACAATAGAGGTTTTCGATATGGAGATGCTTTGTTCGAAACCATTCGTTTTTCGAATAACAAGCCTTTGTTTTTGAAAGAACATTTACAACGTTTGGTGAATGGAATGCGTGTTTTAAAAATGGAGATGCATGCCTTGTTCAGTGAATCTTTTTTTGAAAAAAGCATTTTTGAATTGGTTCAAAGAAATGGTATTGGAACCGATGGACGTATTCGATTGACTGTTTACCGCAACGATGGTGGTTTTTATGCCCCTTCCGACAATAATGTTTCTTTTTTGATGGAAGCCTATCCCAAAGAAGAAGTAGGATATGTATTGAATCAAAAAGGTTTGACGGTTGATTTGTATACCGAATTTAGAAAAACACCGAATGCATTGGCTTCTATTAAATCGGCCAATAGCTCTATTTATGTAATGGCTGGAATTTATAAAAATCAGCACCAGTTGGATGAATGTATTTTGAGTAATGATAAAGGTGATATTATTGAAGCAATAAGTTCTAATATCTTTGCAGTGAAAAATGGTGTGTTGTATACTTCACCCGTTGAAGACGGATGTGTGGATGG
>JBIIOB010000300.1:0-3644 GCA_044337125.1 Bacteroidia bacterium | reverse complement strand
GACTTTGAAATTTTATCGAGTATAAAATCGATTTGCTGCTGTGTAGCAACCCGATTATGATTATACTCTTCATCAGTTAGTGGCTTTTTTTTATGCACCACTTTCAATTTAGGTTTCCTTTCAAACAAACCGGAAAACCAATTAAAAAATGATGAAATGGGCTTCCCTAAATCCTTTCCTTTTTTGTATTGCATTATAAATAAATAACCCATTAATGCACCTCCAAGATGTGCTAGGTTACCACCAACATTGGAATAGGAAGCTACATTTAATATATCAATCAAGATGGCGAATAACGCAACATAAATCAATTTAACTTCGCCAATAAACATCAAATTCATCCGAAAGTTAGGCATTAACGTTGCAGCTGCAACTATTATTGCAGTTACTCCAGCTGATGCACCAACCATTGGACTTCCAATGTAAATGCTTAATCCTGGTATCGTTAGAATAACAACCAATGAAAATAATGCACCTGCTACTCCACCCAAAATATATAAGGGAATCAATTTTGTTTTAGAAGTATAATTGATAAAGAGTTGTCCAAACCAATAAAGGGAAATCATATTCCAAAAAATATGAAAAATCTCAATATGCATAAATGCATAGGTAATCAATGTCCAAGGCTTTAATAAAACGCCTTGCCAGCTGATTGGAAACGAACTGTTTTGAATAAAAAAAGCTGTAATTTCAGTAAACACAGATGATTCACCTGAAACAAAAATCAATATTCTCAATAAACTAATCACAAAAAAAACAGCCACGTTAATCACAATTAAACGTGTAACAGGATTATTGCTTTTGAATTTTTGTTTTATATCTTCTACAACTAAACTAGCCATAATTAATAAAAATTATTCCTTTTTTTACTCCACAATTTAATTAAAATAAAACCAAACAACATTCCACCTAAATGTGCAAAATGTGCCACATTATCACCAGGATTGTTGGCAATGCCCATGTATAATTCAATTGCACCATAAAGGATTACAAAATATTTAGCTTTAATTGGGAATAGAAAATAAATATACAATAGTGTATTCGGGAACAACATACCAAAAGCCAAGAGCACGCCAAATACTGAACCAGAAGCACCTACAACAGGATTTGATTTTTGAAAACTAACAAACTGATTAATATCTGAAATTGCTTGCTGAATGTAAATATGACTACTATTTAAATTATTATTCCAGCTTGTAAAAAAAGCGTCAATTTGAGCTTGGTTCTCCGGGATATCAAGGTAAACTCCAAAATGTTTCCGAACCAATGCATAATATTCTTCCGGAACTGGATTTGCTAGAAAGGCATCAACCGACTGCTGTATTTGATAAAAGTGAAATGCCTCGTAACCCATGTAGATTAAAGCGGCACCAATACCTGTTACCATGTAAAAAATAAGAAAACGTTTTGGCCCCCACACATTCTCTAATACATTGCCAAACATCCAAAGAGCAAACATATTGAAGAAAATATGCTCTATCCCACCATGCATAAACATGTAGGTAACAAATTGATAAGGTTGAAACAACTCAGATGAAAAATAATGCAAACCAAGTGTATCTACCAAATTCCATCCAAATTGATTTTGAAATACCCAAGTTGCCAAAAACAATAAACCATTAATAATCAACAAATTTTTAATTACTAAAGGCAATGTATTAAAACTAGAGGGACGATATTGTTGGTATGACATTTAACTTATTTTTTAAACCGTTTATCTAAATCTTCCAATGAAAATGTGGTAACCGTTGGTTTACCAGTTGGCGTACTATAAGGCATTTTACAAGCAAACAATTCATCAATTAGATTATTCATCTCATGCTGACTCAACACTTTCCCGGATTTAATAGCTGTATTATAAGCCATTGAACGCGCTAAATTTTCACGTTTGTCCGATTTTAATTCTAAAAGATTTTGCTTATAATTTTCAAGTAATCCTTCCAATAATTGCACAGAATCATGCTCTGCTGTATCCGCAGGCACACCATGTATTACAAATGTATTCTTACCAAACTCACTTATATCAAATCCGATAGCAACAATATCGGAATGTAATTCTTTTACCAAAGCAAAATCAGCTGCACTTAATTCGATCGCTTTCGGAAAAAGCTCTTGTTGTGTTGCCGACTTATTTTTTTCAAAGCTGGATAAAATTCGTTCATACAAAATACGCTCATGTGCACCTTGCTGATCGATTACCATAAAACCTGTTTTTATGTGTGATAGAATATATCTATTGTGTAACTGATAGGTTATTTTTTTATTGCTTTCGTGCAAATCATTATCCCAATCGGCATCAATAGATTGCTGTTGAGTCTCCTCCTGAGGAAGCTCAAACTGCTGCTGATTATCCGCATGGCGAGAATACATTTGTTCCCAATTGGATTTGTTTGACAACTCTCGCTCGGACGTGTTTTTTGAAAATTTAGGTTGCTCTGTTTTAAATGGATTGTAATTCGGATCCACTTTTATAGTAGGTTGTCTAATTATGCCATCAATGGGTTTTAATGGCATATTGTACAAATGCGCCTCTTGATCAAAATCTAAACTAGGAGCAATATTAAACTGACCTAATGACTTCTTTACGGTAGAACGCAAAAAGGCATAAATCGCTTTTTCATCCTCAAACTTCACTTCTGTTTTGGTTGGATGAATATTTATATCAATCGTTTTTGGATTTACATCCAACATCAAAAAGTAAGATGCAAAACTATCAGCTGGTAATAACTGATCGAAGGCAGCTTGCACGGCATGGTGCAAATACGCATTTTTAATAAAACGTTTATTTAAAAAGAAAAACTGCTCTCCTCTTGTCTTTTTAGCAAATTCGGGTTTAATAACAAAACCTTTAATTTTTACAATATCGGTATCTTCCTCCACTGGCACCAAACGTGAATTATAGGAATTACCAAAAATCCCCATTAATCGCTGTTTTAAATTTCCTGCTGTAAGGTTAAATATTTCCGAATTGTTGTGGTGTAAACTAAATGCTACTTCTGGATTTGGTATAGCTACTCGTTGAAATTCATCAATAATGTGACGCAACTCAACAGAATCTGTTTTTAAGAAATTTCTACGAGCAGGGACATTGTAAAATAAATTTTTGATTGAAATACTTGTCCCTTCAGGAGCATTACATGCCTCTTGTGATTTTATTTCACTTCCTTCAATTTCTATCTTCACCCCTACTTCATCCCCAATACGCTTGGTTTTCAATTCCACTTGAGCAATTGCGGCAATGGATGCAAGAGCTTCGCCTCTGAAACCCATGGTACGAATAGCAAATAAATCATCCGCTTTTCTGATTTTAGAAGTGGCATGTCGCTCGAAACTCATGCGAGCATCGGTTTCACTCATTCCACAGCCATTATCAATTACTTGAATAAGGGTTTTCCCAGCATCTTTTACAATAAGCTTAATGCTTTTAGCACCAGCATCCAATGCATTTTCCATCAATTCCTTAACAGCTGAAGCTGGTCGTTGAACCACCTCACCTGCAGCAATCTGATTTGCCACTGAATCGGGTAAAAGTTGAATGATATCTGCCATAGTTTTTAAAGCCTTACAAAAATAATACTATTAATGAAATCAGGACGATTTGACAGGCAGTATAATGATGCTTTTAGAAGAATTTTGCTTTGATT
>JBIIOB010000299.1:0-3656 GCA_044337125.1 Bacteroidia bacterium | reverse complement strand
GTCATTTCGAGCTTGTCGAGAAAGCGCGTAGGCATCATAATTTTTACCTTTCGAAAAAAGAATTAAATCCTCCCATTGTTCTTTTATTAGTGCTTCTTTCTTTTTTCTACTCCAATCTTTAATTTTTTTCTCCCATTTTATTGCTTCTGTTGGATCAATAAAATTTATTTTGTAAACCAATTCTAGAGGTCTTCTGTTATAAGTGAAACATTCCTTATTGATTCCGCTCATATGCTCATCTAGCCTTCTTTCTAAATTGTTGGTTATGCCCGTATAATAAGTGTTATCCGAACATTTTAATATGTATACATAATAATTCATTTTTTAATTCGAGGCGCTTTCTCGACATGCTCGAAATGACCACGCACAGATCGATATAAAAATACAGTTAATTCAAATCATTCATTTTCTAATTCCAGGCACTTTCTCGACATGCTCGAAATGACCGCGCACAGTAAATGGTAAAAAGGCAATTAGTGAAATTAAATTTTTTTATTCTCTACAATGTCAATCGAAAGCTTAATTAAGCTAGCGAATAAGTATTGATCTCTTTATCCGTCAATTTGCAATTAATCCATTCTTCGTCAAAATGGGCATTTAGCTTTTTGTAAAACTTTATTGCAGGTTCATTCCATTCCAATACTTGCCATTCCAATCGTTTTACATTCATTGCTTTTGCCACCTTTACAACCTCATCAAATAGCTTCTTGCCAATACCGTATTGGCGATATGCTTCTGTAACAATAATGTCTTCCAAAAACACACATTTTCCTTTCCAAGTAGAGTATTTGATGTAATAAAGTGCAATTCCAACAACTTTTCCATCAGTTTCAGCTACAAAGAACGAAAAAATAGGATTTTCACCAAAGCCATCTCGTTCCATATCACTTAGCGTTACAGTAACCTCATTGGGTGCTTTCTCATAAATGGCAAGCTCTTTTACTAAGTTTAATACCGCTGGAAGGTCTGTTTTTGTTCCTTTTCTTATTGCAATGTTCATGGATACAAAGGTATTTATTTATTGGATTTATAGGTCTATTTGGCTCTTTTTCTTTTTATAGTTCTACCTTCTTGGTTGCTTAAAACTGGCAGTGCGCGGTCATTTCGAGCCTGTCGAGAAACAAGGCGCTGTAAGCTTTACAAAGGCTTTTAAATAATCATTTTTCGCATTCAAAAATATTACGATATTTGTCTAAATTATAACATCTAAAACCATGAGTAGAGTTAAAACCTTAGGACAATTTATTATTGAAAAACAATCAGATTTTCCTTATGCAAAAGGGGAGTTATCCCGTTTGTTGCGTGATATTGGAATTGCTGCAAAAATTGTAAACCGTGAGGTAAGTAAAGCCGGCTTGGCAGATATTTTGGGTGATGCAGGTGAAATCAATGTTCAAGGAGAGAATGTTAAAAAATTAGATGTTTTTGCAAACGAACAGTTTATTGCAGCTTTGCGTGTTGGTGGTGAGTGTTGTGCAATTGCTTCGGAAGAAAACGAAGACATTATCATCATTGATAACGAACAATCAAAAAATGCAAAATATGTAGTAGCAATGGATCCATTGGATGGTTCATCCAATATTGATGTGAACGTTTCGGTTGGAACTATTTTTTCAATCTACCGCAGAACATCTTTATCGGGACCTGGAACATTGGAAGATTTTTTACAACATGGAACTGAGCAAGTAGCTGCTGGATATGTTATTTATGGTTCTTCTTGTATGTTGGTATATACCACTGGTAAAGGAGTAAACGGATTTACATTGGATCCTTCTATTGGTGAATTTTGTTTGTCGCATCCAAACATGCAAACACCAAAATCGGCTAAAACATACTCTATCAACGAAGGAAACTATGTTCACTTTCCGGATGGCGTAAAAAAATACATCAAATATTGTCAGGAAGAAGACAAAGCAACCGACCGTCCTTATTCTTCTCGTTACATCGGTTCAGGTGTTGCAGATATTCATCGTAATTTAATTACTGGAGGAATTTATATCTATCCTACAACTGCTAAATCACCAAAAGGAAAATTACGTTTGTTATACGAATGCAATCCATTGGCATTTATTATTGAGCAAGCTGGTGGAAAAGCAACGGATGGATTTGGTAGAATTATGGAATTGCAATTAACAGAACTTCATCAGCGTACACCATTGTTTTTAGGTTCGGCCGACATGGTAGATTTGGCTTGTGAGTATATGAAAACACATACAGCAGTAGATGCTAAATAAACAAATTTGTAAACTTTTATTTAATAATTACAAGCTTGTCAGCTTTAATCGTTTTATCGTTAACCGTAATTTGATAATAATAAACTCCAGCATCTAAATTGTTTTCATTTATTGCAAGTGATTTGTTTTTAGAATTTACTAAATGCTCAGCTATTTTTTTACCTGTTACATCGTAAATATTTAGGATTACTTTTCCCGTTTCAAATGCAGAACATTCAATTGTAAAAGTTCCATTGTTGGGATTAGGGTATAATTTAGTATCATACTGTTGGTTAATTTCATTAACTGATGACAATGTATCATTGCAATTAATAACGCTTACATCATCGATATAGTAGTAACCTTGTGAGTCTAATCCATTTTCAATTAAATGCAATGTATCTGTATTTGAATCGTCTTTAAAATTACCTATGGTAATAAAACGCTCACCACCGAATGCGGTATACACTCCTGAAATTTCCATCCAGTTTAACGTATCGCTTAAAAATGTTCCTGAAGGTGAAACAATTTGAGGGGTATAAGGAAATGGAAGATAGTTACTGCTTGTGACAGGATTATTTGAAAAGAGCATCCCGATTTCTGAGATTACAATGGGCATATAGGAATTAAAAAAAGAGCTCATGTCTGCATAGCTGACATAAAAACTAACGCAATAATTTTCCCCTGCAATAAGAGTACCTAATAATTGAACTTGAATGTATTCTCTGACAGATGAGAGGCCTATTGATCCATAGACGCATACAGAAGAATATGCTTGACCGGTTCTTGCAATTTGAAAGCCCCTAAAATTTAAAAACTGAAAACCTGCTGTTCCGCATTGATTGAAATAGTCTGGACTTGATGCATTAGGATTGTACCATGGAGATGCGAAGTTAATCTGTCCACCACTATTTGGACATTGAGTTGTATCCTCAAAACTCCAATTGGGGACAAGGTTTTGCGCCTTTTGTTCTAAGGATAAAAAAAATAATCCAACAATTAATATATTATATATTCTATTCATACACACACGTGTTAAATGAAAAGCCTTTCTGTAAAGATACAAAAAGGCTTTTCAAAAACATTTAAAATTTACTTTATGATTACTAGCTTATCTGATTTAACAGATTTGCCATTTACACTTATACTATAATAATAGATTCCGCCATCCAAACTATTTTCATTTATAGCTATTTTCTTATTATTACTGTTTATGAGATAGGTGCTGATTAACTTTCCTGCAATGTCATAAATATTTAAAACAGTCTCTTCATTTTTTTCAATAGTATACTCCAAAATCATTTGTCCATTGTTGGGGTTTGGATACAGTTTAAATCTAGTATCCGTTTGATCTACTGTAGTAGTATTTTCAACTGTCATTTGTCGAGCCGCAGTATTGCAGTTATCCGCAAATTCTGTCCAATCGTTCTCAATAGTACTATA
>JBIIOB010000298.1:0-3660 GCA_044337125.1 Bacteroidia bacterium | reverse complement strand
CACTTACTTTTTCGCAAGCTTATAATGGCGATGTATTTATTCTAATTCTATTTCCAATTATTGAAAAAACAGTTACACCAATTCAACCTCATAAAATAATAATGCGTGTGGAACCCGATAAAATTTCAGAAGAAATTATCATAAAAAGTGTTGCCGATTTTTTAGATGAAATGACGTATTGGGAAAGCATGAAGTCCTTGAATACAATTGGATTTAAATTCAATAAATAAAAATCATCAGCTCACACTCACCCTTCAACAATCAACCTTCAACCTTCAAAAATCATTCAATCCCTTCGCTAATTCATTCCCCATACTAAAGCAGGCTTGTAATAAATAACCTCCTGTAGGTGCATCCCAATCGAGCATTTCACCAATGCAATAATTGTTGGGTATTTTTTTTAATTGAAATTGTGCATCAACTTCTTCCAATGCAATTCCTCCAACCGTTGAAATAGCCTCATCAATGGGAGCAAAACCACTAAGGGTAATTGGAAGCGCTTTTATCTTTTTTGCCAATAAAGGAATATCCATAAATTCCTCTTTTGATACGTTTGCTTTTAGCAGCGCAATTTGTACTTCATTCAAATTTAATTTATCGACCAACAATTTACTGATAGAACGATTGCCTCTATCCGATAAACGATTTAGAATTTCGTGTTCGTCCCAACTCGGTTTTAAATCAATATAAATAATTGCTTTGCCTTGTTTGTTCAATTGCTTGCGAATAGAAGGACTCAAGCCATACACGGCACCACCTTCAATTCCAAATTGAGTAAGTACCACTTCCCCATTTCGTTTTTTATCTTCACAAACAATGCTGATGTTTTTTAAAGAAGCACCATGGTGTTTTTCAATGAATTGTTTTTCCCAATTTACTTGATAAGCACAATTGGATGCTTGAAAAGGATTTAATGTAATTCCTTTTTCTGAAAAGAAGGTTGTCCAGCTACCATCCGAACCTGTTTTGCTCCAACTGCTGCCACCCAAAGCAAATACGGTAATATCGGGACTTACAGACTTTTGTGTTCCGTTGTTATCAAAAACCAATGCTCCATTTTTGTTCCAACCCATCCAAGTATGTTGGGTATGGATGCTCACGTTTTTTGTTTTTAAAACACTTATAATTTTAGTAAGTACATCAATGGGTTTGATTCCTTTTACAGGAAACACACGTTTGCTGGTGCCTACATAAGTTTCAATTCCAATGTTTGATAACCACTTACGAAAATCGGTATTGGTAAAATTCAAGAGTGCATTTTTTAAAAACGAACTGGGTGTATAACGTTCAATGAATGCGTCTATGGATTCGGAATGTGTTAAATTAAAACCACCATCACCAGCCACTAAAAATTTACGCGCAACAGCAAAGTTGCGTTCATAAATGTTTACTTCATACTTGGTATTATCAAGCATAGCTGCTAACATCAAAGCAGAAGGACCAGAACCAATTATGGCAATGTGTTTTTTCATTGATGTAAACATACGGAAATATAATTGGGCTAAAGATCTAATTTTTATATCTTCGAACTACTGAAGGTTTTGTCTCCGAATAAGCGAAAAACTGAGGTATTAAAAGAGAGGAGCTGGGTTTGAGTTCGGCCCAGTCCGCTAATGATAAAACTTTAAATTATAACAATAGACCAAATAAAATTTAAAAAATTAAAATTTATAACCATAAATATAACAATTGCGTTTTTTTATTAAAATCCAAACCCTTGATATGCAAAAAATTATAAAAACAGCAAAATAAACATAATAAGGTAAACCAAAAAAGAGGATTATGAAAAATATAATTGTATAAATAAAAACCAGAACCTTAGCAGATCCGAATACTCGAAATCCCATACTTAAATAATATTTAGTTATAATAGGGTAAAGTCCATTATAAAATAATTCTTCTGTTACCTCCTCCACCTTGTTTGGTTTTATTTCCTTTATCAGTTCAAAATATGAAGAAATAGCATTAAAAACCTCTTGTTTTGCATTCTCATCAGTTAGTTTATCAAAATGGAATATTAAATTATGAACAGAATTTAAATGATAAAATTTTTTATAATTTTCACTCCCACCTTTAAAAAGTAACTCAAGCGTTTCATTGTATATTGAGTTTAATTTTTGCTTTTGATATTCTTCCATTTTTCGATTGTTATTCTTTAATTAATTTTTCTACGTCACCTTCTTTTTCGTATAATAGTTGAACCCAAGACCTCAGGGTTATGAATCCTGAGCACTATCCTTGATGCTTTCCGCATTTTCGGAGAGCAAACCTTCGAACTACCGTAGGTATAAACTTACAAAAAATAATAAATAGTTGTATTCACATCAATCAAGAATTTATATTCAATAATAATTAGCAAGAAAATCAATACCTTCGTAGCATCAAATTTACCATCAAAAACAAAAGAATATATGTACGAACTACAACGCAAAGACGAAAGCTATAGATTGAGTTTCCTTCCTAAAATGGCAAGATACAGCTGCCAATATGGTAAAGGCTACTGCTATGTGGGTAGTATTTTTAGAAGAAAGATGATTGGTGCAAAAGGTAAATTCACTTGGCATTATGCATTTTTATATGGTGTTTCAAAAGATGGGGAATTGTTATTGATAGAAAACAACCAACATGGCGTGCAAGCGGTTTCTTGGGACGATTTTATGGCTGGCCTACACTATTGGGAACCAGTACACATTGAACACTCCAGCGGGCGTTTGGATGAAATAATTAAACGAGCAAATGAATTGGCACCTGTTGCTGGCGAAGATGATGCTATCAACGGTGAACAATTTATAAATTATGCAGTGTTTGGCAAAAGAGAAAATTTTCCAGCTCAAACCATTTCTGAAATCATCAATCTATTATTGCCATTGTTTGAGGAACGTCCTTCAAGAGGTCCTAGAATAGATGATCATAAATTATTGGACAATTTTACCCGTATTAGAAGTTGTGTAAAATCGGAACGTGCCTACGAATTGGAAATTTTTATTAATGAAAATAGAAGGAAGTAATTAACCTTAAGCATAAAAAATCTAATTTCTTTTACTGAATAAAAAACAAAAAAAACGGAACCATCTGGTTCCGTTCTTTTTTTAATCTATTTCAAAAATCGTCTTAAATTATTCCGTACAATGATTTTCCTTTTTCGCCCAACGCATCTACACGCTTTTCGATTTCAGGATTTTTAACCAATGGTGGTGCATGGTGTGGTTTAATGCGTGCATCAATTACCAATGAACCTTTGCAGCCCCAATGTTTGTTTTCGGTAAAGCTACCAATACCATAAATATCGTTTGCAGGATTGCTGCGTGTAAATGTTACCCATAAATAATTATTCAAATTTTCGGCAACAAAATCACTATCATCACAAACAATGATCAATGGGAATCCACGCAAATTAATGGTATTGTATTCCTTTAAATAAGCAGTGAATTTTGCCAATTCTTCTTCCGCTGTTTTTGCATCGGTAAATGCAGGTGCAGTAATAGCAATAATGCCTGGCATCACCACTTTTGCATTTTTAAAATTTGCTGGCAATGAAAAATCACCTGCGAGTTCGGCTACCAACTCTCTCTTTTTTTCTCCAGCAACAGCAACCACTACTTTACTTCCCGAATTTAAATCGCTTCCGCTGTAATCCAAGGTATCAATGGTGGTGCGTGT
>JBIIOB010000297.1:0-3664 GCA_044337125.1 Bacteroidia bacterium | reverse complement strand
CATCGTAATACCCATATCCATAACCATAACCGTAGCCGTAACCATAGCCATAATTATATCCATAACTTTTTCGCTCAATATCTACCCCATTTAGAATAACAGATAATTTTTTAATCTTAGCTTCATTAAACAAACGATCCACATTTTGAATAAAATTTCGTTTAGAATAATCAGCTCTAAAAATATAAATAGGATAATCTGCTTTTTGAATCATAGCAATACCATCACTTACTAAACCTACTGGTGGATTGTCAATAATAACAATGTCATAGGTTGCCTTAAGATGTGTTACAATCTCCTCCATTTTTTCACTAATGATTAATTCAGAAGGATTTGGTGGGATTGGACCAGCAGTTATAAAATCTAAATTTTCCAAACCACTGTGTTTAATTGCTGAACTTAAATCATCTTTTCCAATTAGGAGAGTGCTCATTCCTATGCTATTATCTGCATTAAAGCCCAAATGGATTTTAGGTTTTCGCATATCCAAATCCAGAATAATAACTTTTTTACCTGAAAAGGCAATGATACCTGCAAGGTTGATAGCAACAAATGTTTTTCCTTCTCCCGAAATGGTAGAAGTAAGTGCGATAACTTTTGCGCCTGGTTCATTTGAGATAAATTGCAAATTGCTTCGAATTGACCTGAAAGCTTCTGCGATAAGTGATTTTGGGTTTTTGTCAACCAGTAGTTGAGATACCGGTATATTTTGGTTTGATTTAGGAACAATACCTAAAATACTTATTGAAGCATGAGTATGTTTGGTTATTTCATTAAGTGAAGTGATTTCATTATGAGCAAGGTATCTAAAGATAATTAGTACTAAGCTGAAAAATAGAGCAACCAAGGAATAACCAATGAATGTAACTTTTCGGTTTGGTGAAACCGGACTACTTGGAATAAATGGTTTTTCTAAAATTAAATTTTGTGAAACAAAACCAGCCTTTGAAATAGAATATTCTGTTTTCTTTTCTAACAATAATGTGTAGTATTTTTCATTGATGGAATACAATCGTTGAAGTCGAGCATATTCAACTTCGTTCTCAGGCAACTGTTTATATTTTCCTTCAAATTGAAGTGTTTTACTTTTTAAGTCATCCTTGCGAATTGAAATATTGTTTTTAACGCTTTTAATGCTTTCTTTAAGTAAGTTTTTTTGAATGTTAATTTGGTAATCTACTGCTTTAATTGCTTCGCTACTTGGTGTAACCTCATAAAGCATTTCTTCTTTTTGAATTAATAACTTATGTAAACTATTAACGCTGGTTGATATGTTGCTTTCAAGGTTGGTGCCAGCAAGAAGAGCTAATAGATTATAGGTATCAATGTTTTTTGTTTTGGTTATCTCGCGTTCAATTTTTTCAAGAACACTTTCTTCTAATTCTAATGAAATAATTTGGTCATCAAGGCCATTTAAACGAGAAGCATTTGAAGTTGCGATGTCTTGATTTTCATTTACATTATTGTCTTTTTTGAAGTTTTGTATTAATCCTTCTGACTCTTTTAATCGTTCATAAACAACATCTAATTGTACTTCAATAAAATTAATAATACTTTTTGAACTTTCACTTTTTCGCTCTACATCAAAATTAGTGTATTCATCAGTTATTGCATTAATGATATCACTTGTTTTAAGTGCATTAAAATCTGTGTATGAAATTAAAATTGTTTTAGCTCCTTCATTAAGTAATTTTACTTCTAGCTTAAGAGAGCAGTCATTTACTATTGCATCATTACTGTTAATTGTAAAATAAAATAAATTTTGTTTTACTTGATTATTCAATGTTTGAATTTCAGCAAAATCAAGTACATTAATTTTACATTCAAATTCTGGAGTAATCAGCCATTGACTTGATTTAAATGGAAATTTGATTTTGTTTTTATTGTCCTCTATTTCAATATAACCATCTGTCTTATTGTCGAAGATCACATATATCTTTTTGCCAATAATAGTTTCATTTTTTATTTTTACTTCTACTTCATAAGGAGCACTTTTGTAAAGTTCGTTGGCCTTAAATGTTCCTTCATTAAAATAAGAGATACCAAGTGGGAGTTTACTAATAACTCTCTTTAAAAAAACTTTAGATCTAAGAAGTTCAATGGCCTCTGGAAGCTCATTTCTATTTTCATAAATATTTTCAACATTCAAAACTTTGTTCGCTTGGTTACTAGTTTGAATTTGAATAATACTATGAGATTCATAAGTAGGTTTTGTATATCTCAAATAAACATAAGAACCAGCAAGAGCAAGTGTAAAGAATAAGATAATCCAAAGAATACTTTTTCGAGCAATAAACAAAAATAAGCCTAACTCAAACTCACCACTAAAGTTCGAGATACGCTCTTTGTAACGTTCAAAATTCTCAGTTGTTTTTGAAATATCTTCTTGTAGCATAAATGCTTCAGTGTTTATTGTGTAATTCTGGTTGTGTAAAGAATCAAAACAAGAGTACTAGTTAGTAAACTAACGATTGGGGCAATTTCAGCTAAAGCTTTGTTTGCAATTTTTCTCCTAGGCTCAACGTAAATAATATCATTAGCTTGTAATACCAAATTAGCTTGTTTAATACCTTCAATTTTTGATAAGTCAATTAAGTAAACTTCATCCTTATCTCCAATTCTTCTAATTAGTTTTACCTTTTGAGCCTTACCATCATCAGATATTCCACCTGCAAGGGCTAATGCTTCAATTAAGGTAGTGTTATTGTTCAATAGTGGAATTACCTTAGCATCACCTGCATTTCCAGGGAAAATGATAACTCGTTTGTTTTGTACCGACATTAGAATAAACGGTTTCACGTAGTAACTAGCATATTTTTCTTCTAACATTAGTTCTGCTTCACGAATTGTTAATCCTGTTAGTTTTGTTCGGCCTAAGATTGGAAGTTTCACAAATCCATCAAACTCAACCAAAAAATCCATGCGATTATTCATTTGGTAATCACGGTTACTTTGGTTTAAGGATGTTAAGTCAATTAGCTTAAATCCATCATTAGAGAAAATACGGAACTCAATCACATCATTGGCAGAAATAATATAATCTGCATTTTTTGTGGAATCAGGACTTTTTGAATATTGGTAGTTTTTGCCTGTTTTAAGCATTACGCTTGAATTCAACCAGCCGCAACTGGACAATAGTAAAGCTATTCCTGCGAATAAAAGTAGTTTACGCATAGTTTGTTTTAAATAATAACAAACAAAGTTAAAAAAATAACTGAAATGCCCTAAAATTAATATTATAAGTCCCTTTTTAGGAGTTTTTTGTAGAGATTTTCCATATCTGAAACCAAACGGGTAAAATGGAACTTTTCTTTTACATGAATCCAGCCTTTTTTTGCCATTTCACTGCGCATTGCATCATCATCTATGAGTTTTAGAAGTTGCGTACTAAATTCCGAAACATTGTTGTTTTCGCAAAGTAGAGCAGTTTGTTTTGGCAAAACTACGTTTTCGATGCCGCCAACATTGGTTGTTACAATGGGTTTATTAGCAGCTTGGGCCTCAATTAAACTTACCGGTGTTCCTTCATTAAATGAAGTTAATGCAACAATGTCACTCCCTGCAAGAACTATATCAATTTCTTTAATCCAAGAAGTGAAGGTTAAGAGTGTTTTTTCATTTGATTTTGTCCCATCTATAAACGGAATGCCTAGTTATGTTGATT
>JBIIOB010000296.1:0-3666 GCA_044337125.1 Bacteroidia bacterium | reverse complement strand
ACTGTCCATGTACCACTTGAAGGTAAACCACTCAAGGCTACACTACCTGTTGCTACCGTACAAGTTGGTTGAGTTAATGTTCCAATAGTTGGAGCTGTTGGAACTGTTGGAGCTGCATTGATTACTGCATTTCCTGATGCTACTGAAGGACAACCTGCTACTGTTAAAACTGTAAATGTATAGGTTGTGCCTGCAGTTAATCCGCTAATAGTTCCAGTTGTACCTGTCCCTGTTGCTGTAGCTCCACCCGGAGATGCAGTTACGGTCCATGTTCCACTTGCTGGCAAACCACTCAATGCAACACTTCCTGTTGTTACAGAACATGTTGGCTGGATAATCGTTCCCACTACAGGTGCAGTTGGAGCAACGCAAGCAACTTTTGTACAAACATATGAAGGAGTAGGTGTGATTGCAGATTTAACAATTGTGATAGCATTTGAACCAGGTGTTCCAGACCATGAAGTATAAATTGGGTCACCAAAACCAGGACCTGCTGCAGTTGTTGGAGTAAATGCAGTAGCAGGACAACCTGTTGTTGGTGTTTCTCCCGAAGGATCTGTCTTAATTACATGGTAATCATAATTTGTACCACCAGCAGTCATTGACATTGTAATATATCCATCATCTGAAGTTTTACCACCTCGAGGTAAAATCGAAATTAAATTAAAATCGTATCGCTTTGCCCAGACATTACTCGTTGCTGTAGAATTCATTCTGTGAATTGCATTTGAAAACACGAAACTCAGAGGTTTAATGTACATTGACATGGTAACTAAATCTGTACTACCGTTCACTTCATAAATTTGAGAAATATCAACCGGATCTGGGGTTCCAAAAAATGAAGAGTAAGTATATAAACGACTAAAAGTATTTGAAAAACCACCTGGTCCAGCAAATTTTTGAACCAATTCTCTTCCGTTGTCACTTCCTGCAGCAATGATAGCACCTGCACTTGTTGTATTTACAGCTCCATAATATTTACTTTGCTGCGAAGTTGAATTGCTAGGTGCATCAACTTGTTTATGGTATGTTATCACACCTGCTGTTGTAGTTTTTAAAATAATAGCATCATTAGGGGTTGCATCATCTCCGTCTGAATTGGTTGCAGACAAATGGTTATTTACATCATAGCTACCTACTGCTACATAACCATCACTCACCTCTACAACATCAACGAAACTTGCATCGTTGTAAATTCTGTTCGCAGCAACAGCTGATGTTACATAATATCGAAACACTTTATGCCAAACATGATTCCCACTTGCATCCATCTTTACGATTAATGGAGAACCAATATATTCTGTTTGAGGATCCCCGTTTGCATCTGTATAATTAATTGGATTGAAATCAATCTCTGCACCAGCACCATCAGGATCATGACCAGTAACATATCCAACAGCTACGTATCCTCCATCAGATGTTTTAATAACACGATTAAACCATGCACTGTTTGCTTCAGCAATGCTGAATTTTTTTTGAATAACAATATTACCTGCTGCATCTAAAACCATAAACACGGCTGCGTTGGACTCACTACCACCACAAGTTATGTATTGACTTGTTGCAGCATCCTTTTTTATATCATTCAATTGAAATCCAATTGAGGCATCCGAATAACGGAACGACCAGTTAACTGCACCAGTATCACTCAATTCGGTAACAGTACCATAAATTGGTAGGAAGGTCATGTTTGTTCCTGCCATAACATAAGTATTAGCAGTTACGCCTTCAACAATATTTCCAGGCAAATCAAACAATGCTTGATTGTAGTTTTTTCGAAATGCAGTAGTTGTTTGCGCGATGCTTTCAAAAGAAAACAACAAACAAACCAATGCAAGTACAAATACATTCTTTTTCATTTTAGTAGGTAGTTTTTGTGGGGTTTATCTTAGTTTTTTATTAATTAATCAAAAGTACCTGAATTACAAGTGCGTTTCAAAAAAAACAATCCATTAATTTTGGTTTCTAAAAAACAATTAATACATTTATATTCCTGATAATCAATATTATAAATTAATAATATTTATAATTCAAAAAAAATATGAAAAAGGATAGCCTAAAAGAATTAATTGACGCCTTTTCTCCTTCTGAAAAACGTCACTTCACTATATATTCAAAAGGACATGTAAAAGGTTCGGGAAACAACTATGCCTTATTATTTAATGCAATCAATTCTTCAAAAGCTAATTATTCTGAAGAGCTCCACACTAAATTGCCCAAAAACTACCCTTTCAAAAATCTTCATGTCGAAAAAAACTATCTCTATAACCTTTTATTAAAAAGCTTGAATGATTTTCATTCAGACATTACCGCTGAATCAACAATTGATAAAATAAACAAACATATAGAGCTCCTTCTAAACAAAGGACTCCACAGTCAATGCTTAACACTTATAAAAAAGGCAAAAAAAATTGGCTTTGCGACTCATGCCGAATCTCAGTTAATAAGAACTCTTGAACTTGAACAAGAAATTTATAATAAACTTCAGGATTACAAAAAACTGCTCGACTCAATTGATGAAAGCAGAACGCTACTTAGGCATTTGCTTAATCAATATGATTATAAAAATTTAGCGTTTGAAATGAACTATAAGGAAATCACCTTTCGTTCTACCAACAAAACAGAGCAGCTTAATCAGCTACAGCTGATTATGCAAAATGAGCTGATGCAAAATGAAACACTTGCTAAAACCTATAAGGCAAAAATGTTTCTCTATCAAACAAAAGCCATGTTTTATGGAATCGTAAACGATGAACATAAAAGTATTTATTATTTCGAGCAAATGATGCGACTAATGGAAGCTAACCCTTCCATTATTAAACAGGAAGCAATCGATTATTTACTTGTTTTTGCAAATGTTGCCATGGGAAAAATAAACATAAAAAACTATAAGGAGCTTTTAAACGACATTGCGTTTATCGAAAAAATGCCTGAACAATTTGGCATCAAAAAAAGCAATGCATTTGAAGCCAATCTGTTTTTCTTTACTAAACCTTATTTATTAGATGTATTTACTGCACTGGGTGACAAGCATCAAAGCCAACTCACGATTCTGGAAATTGAAAAACATATTGAGAACTACAAAAATCATGTTATCCTTACAGCTTACTTAAACACTGCAAAATCAATAGCAATAGCCAGTTTTTATTTAGCAGATTTTAAAAAAGCGTTAAAATATATGAATCTAATCTTTAGTGATGATTTAGGAAAATACAGTCGTGGCCAAATTTTTAACATGATTATTCATTATGAACTAGGGAACGAACAACTTTTGATCAGTTTAATTAATTCAACCAAACGATTATTAACTCAACAAGACCGATTGAACAAAGCAGAAGAATTGATGATTGAATTTTTCTCGAAACTTATTAAACTAACAAAAAATGAAGCCATCAAAAAACACTTTATTGATTATCATAAAAAAGCCTTAGAATTAATTAATGATGAGGATGCCAATATATCACTTCGTTATTTCAACGTTTTCAAATGGATGGAATCTAAAATTCAAGATGTTCCTTTAGTTAAACCATAAAAAAAGAGCCCGAAAAATTCGGGCTCTTTTCATTTATTGTTTGGTATTACTTACCAACCGTAAATCGTCTAGTAACGTTACTATTATTCATTATAATTCGGCAAGTATAAACACCTGAGCTGTAATTCTCTATA
>JBIIOB010000295.1:0-3667 GCA_044337125.1 Bacteroidia bacterium | reverse complement strand
AAATGGCACTCACCTTCCGCTCACGCCACTATTGGTCAAAAGCTGAATACCAACAATACTATACACTTAGTGATTTTGGGAGACTATTTGATGATCCACAATATGAAGGAAATTCTAATGTTAACTTCAATGCATTCAATATTGATTTGGTTTACCGTTGGAGATTTTCTCCTGGTAGTGAAGTTAGCTTTGTTTGGAAAAATTCTATCTATACACGTGGACAGGAAATCATACAACATTACGCAAAAAATGCAGAGCAAATGTTTAACTCCCAACAAACAAATAGCTTTTCCATAAAACTACTCTATTACCTCGATTATTCGATGGTAAAAAAGAAAAAGAAAGTTTAATTTTGGATCATGCTTTTCGAAAAAAAAATCCGCTGGTATAAATTATTTGATTCAATTGAAGCAGCGAATTCGTATGTAACAATTGGTACACTTAATTCTATTAATGTTGGAAATAGAAAAATATGTTTGGCAAATACAACCAATGGTTTGTTTGCTGTAAATGACAAATGTCCGCACAATGGTGCATCACTAAGCAACGGCTATTGCAGCTCCGAAGGAAGCATTGTTTGTCCAGTACATCGCTATCATTTTGATTTAAAAACAGGGAGAGCCAAAAGTGGTGGTGGCGATTGTGTAGACACCTACCCTCTCGAAGTTCGTGAGGATGGAATATTCATTGGTTTCTCCGAAACAGTTTGGAATCTTTTCTAATTTATTTTTGATTGTGATGTAACTTCTTAAACTTTTTGCGTTATTAAGCTATAACGTTCTAAAAAAGGAGGCAACATGAAATCGCACACAACCCTGCATTTGCTTGTTTGGGTAACAAGCATTGTTTCATCACCAATTATTGCATCAACAGCTATTTCAATTGAAGACGCAGCCAAGCGTGGACTAATTAAATTAATCATCAAAGGAAAAGGTGGTTATACTGGAAAAGTAATTGAACTCAAAATCAAAAACAATACTCCCACCAATTTAAACCTAAAACTGGAAGCTGGAAGACGATTGGATTCAAAAGACAATACACAACAAGATATATTAGTAACGCAAGCACAAGAGTTTTATGTTTATGGTAATCAACAAAAAAACATGAGTGTAAATGGAATGTGTTGTCAAGCAGGAAATGCTTGTCCCATAACCAACTCCGACTATTTGGTTGGGAATATGGCGGATAGCAACCTTGTTAAACTCGCTTCGTTTATAGATAAAAACAAATATTATGAAAACTATACTGCTCAACAAGCGGTTTGGTGTATTTCTGATAATAAATCAATTGCAAGCATTTATGGTGGTGAAAAAGAAATTGTAATGGGTTTAAGAAAATATGTCTCAGAAACAACAGGAAAGCCAATTCCTAGCTACAATATTACCTACCGACAAGAACACGACAGCATAGCGATTGGTAGGCCATTAAAAATTGAAGGAATATTTGATTATACACTCCAAACCACAGGACATGTAACACTTGCAATTTTTAATTCAGAAGGAGAAATTGTGCAATATATCTGTAAAGATTTAGCACATGACAAAGGTGAACATAAAATTTATTACACCTTTAAAACAAAAGATTTACCTGAAGGTGCTTATTATGCAAAACTTACAAATGAAGGACGTTTGGAAAAAGAAATGAAAATAGAATATTAAACAGAAACGGAGTAATTTTTACTCCGTTTCATCTTCAAAAGTTCCCTCCGTAATGTTTCTTCCATTTTTATAAAAGTACACCCCCCCCCAAGAATATTCTTCCTTTTTATATTCATATGGAACCTCGTTTATTGTAACTACAATAACTGTAATTTTTAATCGATCTTTCTGAATTACCTTTTCTTGTTTGTTTTTAACAATTGGTTTTTGAGGCACTTCAGGAACCACAACTACTGGTTTAGGCTTTTCAGGCTCCGGCTTATATTCAGGTTGTTTTACCTCCACCGGAATCGGATTACTAACGGGTTTTGGTGTTTCAACTTTAGGTTTTGGTTTTGGAGCAGCTTCCGCTTTTTTCTGCATCACTTTTGCTTGCTCAATATACTCTGTGTCAAAGTCAAAATCACCACCAGGAAAGCTGTACTTTATTTTACCAACAGGTTGGGTATAAGTAATTTCTTGATCCTCTGGCTGCTTGTTCAATTCAATTGTTGCATCAAACTTCGCAAAAGGATCTTTCTCTCTTCCACCTGGCACATCTGTATTCACAATTACGCTTTTGGAAATATAATTTGGTTTTGTAACTGTTACTAAATATTCTCCTCCTAAATCAAACTCCACCATGTATTTAGATTTATTCGGATTAATGGTCCGATAAGTAGCACCACCTTTAGTGATTGTAACCCATACATTCGTCAAATCGCCTTCATTGATATCTAAAATTAGGCGGACATTAAATTTTTGTGTTTGAGAAAAAGAAGATGTAGCAGAAAACAACAGTATCATAAAAAAGACACTGTAGAACTTAAGCAAACTATGTTTTCGACTATTCATTGAGACATCAAAATTATACAAAATAATTCATTGAGAAGAATCTTAATTATTGGTTTTAAACGTAACTTTGTGAATAAACATAAAAATTATGCCAATTAATCTAGAAACAATTTGCCAAAAGGTATGCGAACTCAGTAAATCTACTGGTGCATTCATTTTGTTGGAACGAAGTAAATTCTCTACCAGCCAAATTGAAATCAAAGGCAAAAATGATTTTGTTTCTTATGTAGATAAAACTTCCGAAAAACTAATTGTGGAGGGATTAGAAAAGCTATTGCCCGAAGCCGGTTTTATTGCAGAAGAAGGAACATCAACAAAAAAAGGTGACGTTTATAATTGGATTATTGACCCACTCGATGGTACTACTAATTTTATCCATGGTATCCCTTGCTTTGCAATTAGTATTGCTTTGATGAGGAACCAGGAATTAATAATGGGTGTGATTTATGAAATAAATTTTGACGAATGCTTTTATGCTTGGGAAGGAAGTAAAGCTTATCTAAACGGAAAAGAAATTAGTGTATCTAAAATTGATAAAGTATCTGATTCACTTATTGCAACTGGATTCCCCTATTACGACTACTCTCGATTAAACGAGTATATGGAATTATTCAAACATTTCATGAAAAACACCCATGGTTTAAGACGATTAGGTTCTGCTGCCACAGATTTGGCATATGTTGCATGCGGACGATTTGAAGGGTTCTATGAATATTGCTTGCAACCATGGGATGTAGCAGCTGGTGCATTTATAGTAAAACAAGCAGGTGGAAAAGTTACCGACTTCAAAGGCGAAGAAAATTATATCTTTGGAAGAGAAATTGTAGCTGGAAACAGTACTTTTTTTCCTGAATTTTTAAATGACGTAAAACAATTTTTCAAGTAAAATGGACGAAAATCAAAAGCCTAAGACTGCCTGGGAGTATATTAAAATATATTTTCCAGACCTTTGGCAATACCTCTTTGTAATTATCGTTATGATCATTGCAGCATTTTTTATCTTATAATGAATAAACTTCTATTCACTTTTATTTTCAGTCTGTCACTTTCCTTTCTACAGGCAGAAACCAAAATCATTCATGTATTTGTTGCCTTGTGTGACAATGATAGTCAAGGAATTGTACCTGTACCTAAGAAAATCGGGAATGGTAATGATCCCGACAATAATTTGTATT
>JBIIOB010000294.1:0-3672 GCA_044337125.1 Bacteroidia bacterium | reverse complement strand
TCGAGCCATTGCTGCAAATTTCCATTTCTTATAATCGTATTGTGCTCCTAAATCAAGACCAAAACCCCAAGCCCCTGCAAAATCACCAATTTTACGTCTGATAATTTTAGCATTGGCACCTACTCTTAATCCAGGTATTTTCATTGTTTTTGCATAGGAAACAATGAATGCCCAGTCGACTGCCGAAAAGGTTGTTATTCTGCTATAATCCACATTCCCATTTGCATCAATCAATTCGGTGGTATTCGGAATATCATCAACACCAAAGCGTAAAACACTTACACCCAATACACTTGAACTGTCTAAACGAGTGGCATAAGCACCATAATCGTATTTTGCAATTCCAGCAAAATATTCACTATGCATTAACGCCACCTGGTGTTGGTTTCCTAATCCCAACAATCCAGAAGGATTCCAATAACCTGCAGTAACATCATTAGCTGATACAACATAAGAATTCGACATACCCAATGCTCTTGCACCAACACCTAAGTTCAAAAACTCATTACTGTATTTTGGTGCTTGCGCATTTATTGTAGCAGCAAGTCCCAAAAAGGAGAATAATAGAATGACAACTGTTTTATTCATAATTGGATATAAAATTAAGCTAAATTGATTGGAATTACAAACCTTTTGCAAACGAAGAAATCCCACATTTATTGCTTTCAATCAGGACTTTTGTCCTGAAAATCGCTTCAAAAAGGCCTTTAGCTTTTGGGGTTGGTACAAAAGAACCACAATTAAACCCAAAAACGGCATTGCTGGCACTTTATAACGAACAATTGCGCCCAATACAGGTGTTGTAAATCCTGTTATTAGGTATAAACAGCTTATAAAACAAAGACTGAAAAGCACAATTGGTAAATGCTCCTTTTTTATTTCTGAAAAGAACAATGCCACAATCAAAGCCAAAATCAACAAGCTATTTTCCAAAATAGATAAACAAATTAAAAGACCCTTATGTTTAAAAAAATCCTTCAAAATCAAAACATCAAAAAACTTTTGGGGGCTAAGCAAAATCAATTGCCCAATACTTCCATCCAAAACAGTTGTTTGATTGTAACTTCCTGCTGGTGGCGAATCGTAAGGAATCTCATAAATATAGGAATACTCCATTTTCTCCACCAGACTGGTATCTGGCTTGTTTAAAACAAATTTCTTAAAGGTAAAACGAGGATTTAATTTACAGGTTGAGTCACTTAAAAAAATCAACTTTTCATTTCGTTGATGGTAATCCACGAAAATAAAAAAGTCAGCAGTCTTTAAATAAACACCTCCTCTAGCCGATTTATTAAAAAGCTCTTGCTTTTCCTTGACCTTTTGAACCAGATCATACTGCGGAAATTGCTTATGAATTATCATCACTAAGGCGAACAAAAAAATGAATGTACAGAGATATACCAATACTATTTTGATTTTTTTTAATCGAATAAAAATAGCATTTGCGATCAAGGCAGGCAGTATGCAAAAAATCAAATAGGGTTTAATAAATAACATTAATAGAAAACCTAAAAGCAAATAAAAAATGGAATCAACTGAATAGGATTTTCGTAGGCCAACATGTGAATGATAAAGTACTATACCTAAACCCAAAAACACCAAACTTTCTTTAAAAACTAAAGAACTCCAAAACAAGACAGATGGCAATAAAAAAATGACTACAAATACTAATTTACTTTTTCCCTTTATAAAGAGCTGAATTGATTTATAAATAAATGTCAATCCTAGCAAGGACAAAAAGCACGAAACAATTGTATGCACATGAAACACACCAAATGAAATGAATTGAAGGATAACATTGTAACGAATGATAGTCCTTGAATCATTTACAAATAAAGTTAAATAGCTATCATTCCAACCAATTAATTGATCCAAATAGGGCTTCAAAGCAACATCCTCATGCCCCAAAAAGAGCTTAAAAAATTGATCTGAATTTTGAAAATATAAATCGTAAATGACCTTACTACTCTCATAAAAGCCAGATGCATCATTATGGGGATAAATAGAACTATAGAATTGCCAACCAAGTATGCCGATAAGTATTTTCAGAAAAAATGCAGCTAAAAAATAATACTTTGGAATGCCCTCTCCAGAAAAAAAAGCACTCTTCCATACAATGTATGTAAACAGAATAATATATATTGTACAAATAATGAAGTCCAAAATCATAATGAAATAACATTTTAAATGTAATTAAAAATAACTTTGCAATTACATTACAACACTAACAAATAAGTTTTGAAGCAATCAACTATTTCTTATTTCAAAAATTTAGATGTCCTTCGCCTCATCTGCTTCATCATTATTTTTTGTAGGCATGGCTTTTTTACAAACAATGAATCCATTGAAACAACCTATTTGATTGCTTGGAGGAAACAGTATTTTAATTTTTCTTCGGTTGGTTTAGACTTTTTCACGGTATTATCCAGCTTTTTAATTACCTATTTAATATTAAGTGAATACAATACTTTCAGCCAATTCAATTTAAAAAATTTCTATGTAAGACGTATCTTACGAATTTGGCCCCTCTATTTTTTAATTGTGGCAATTGCTTATGTTGCAATTCCCTTATTAAGCTATTTAATTAATACCGAATCTCCTGTATTGCCTTCAATCGGGTGGTTTCTAACGTTTACTTCCAATTATTATGCAGGATATATCAATGAGGATTTTGTATTTTTCCTTTTATTTCTTTGGTTCATAGCTGTTGAAGAACAATTTTATTTAGTATGGGGATTCCTATTGAAATATTTCAATAATTATTTTGAACACCTTTGCATCCTACTTTTAACAAGTTATTTTATAATTACTTGTTTTTTCTCAACCCCATCCTTTCCTTCATTTTACGATACTATTAATTACATCCCAAATTTTATAATTGGTGCTTATTTAGCAAAAATCAGTATTACTAAAAATTCACTATTTTCTAATTTAGAGAAGTTGAATTCAACTTTTTGGATAGGACTTTACTTCCTTACATTTCTAATTTTAGTTTTCTACAATACCATTTTCAGCAATTATCTAGAGCATTTTAAGCACCTCCTATTATCGATTTTATTTGCACTTATAATTTTTGAAAATAGCTTCCGAGCTAAATCAATGTTTTCATTTGGAGAAATTAAAATACTAGGTTATTTAGGGAAAATTAGCTTTGGACTCTATTGCTGGCATGGGCTTGTAATTACCATCATTAAAAAGATGATGGAGAAAATGGGACATGTAGATACCGAATTGGATGTATTTGTTTTTTATCCAATCCTTGCGCTTTTGCTAACAATTGGCATATCTATTCTAAGTTTTGAACTATACGAAAAACGATTTTTAAAATTAAAGCAGTATTTTAGTGCTTTCAAATAAATGGACATAAAAAAACACATCCCAAATGCCATTACCTGTGGCAACTTATTCTGTGGCTGCTTAGCCATTGTAAGTGCTTTTAATGGCAACCTAGTAGCAAGTGCGTATTTGGTAGGAATAGCTGCTATTCTCGACTTTTTTGATGGCTTTGCTGCACGTTTATTAAAGGTAAGCGGTGAAATGGGAAAACAATTGGATTCACTTGCGGATATGGTTACGTTTGGTGTAGTGCCCGGGGTAGTGATGTATCATTTACTTGCAAATGCATGGTGGGGAATGCATATGGATTACCATGCTGAAAACGGAATTTTGAAT
>JBIIOB010000017.1:0-11864 GCA_044337125.1 Bacteroidia bacterium | reverse complement strand
TGGTGGTAAATTCAGTTTGTGGTTGTGCTGCAGGTGCTGCTCGTCCAGGCGTAAAATTGGCGGTTGCTGGTGCAAAACGTCCTAGCAAAATCACTACCGTTTTTGCTGGTTTTGATACCGAAGCTGTTGCCGAAGCTCGTAAACACTTTGCTCCATATCCGCCATCTTCACCCGCTGTTGCTTTGTTTAAAGATGGAAAATTGGTTCATTTTGTAGAACGTCATCACATTGAAGGCCGCAGCGCACAAATGATTGCCGATAACTTAACCATGGCTTTCGAAGAATTTTGCTAAGCCTAAATTCCTTTAAAGAAGCCCTTTCAATTATAAATGGAAGGGCTTTTTTGTTTTACCACTCATCCATTCATTTTACCCATTGTGTAATTATCACTTCTAAAAAGTGACGATGTAAGATTTATGTTTATTTTCGTAGACCTAATTATTAAAATCAAAATGAAAAAACATCTAATTATTGCGAGTGCTTTTATTGCAATGACATCATTCGCGCAAAAAAAACAACCTGCAAATTGGCAAACGCTTGATCCAAAAGCTGATAAAGTGTATGGAACTGGTTCGGAACAAGCTTATAAAACATTAACTGGAAAATCATCCAAAACAGTTATTGTGGCGGTTATTGATAGTGGAGTGGAAGTAGATCACGAAGATTTAAAAGATGTGATTTGGGTAAATAAAAATGAAATTCCAAACAATGGAATTGATGATGATAAGAATGGATACATCGATGACATCCATGGCTGGAGTTTTTTGGGTGGTAAAAATGGCGACATCAATTATGAAGCTACTGAGTTGGCTCGTTTATACCAACGTGGAACTAAAAAATTCAAATGGATGGATACAACTAATCTAAGCGGACAAAACGCGAAAGATTATGAAGAGTATAAAAAAATTAAAAATGAGTTTTTAACGGAGCAATCACAGCAAGAGCAACAATTGAAATCAATTGATATGATTGGTGATTTTTTAACAAAAGTAAAAGCTCAAAACAATGGTGTGCTTTCAAAAGATGCATTGAAAAAATATACACCTGCAAATGAAACGGAAGAACAATTGAAAAAAGGATTGAAGCTTGCTTTCACATTAGGTTTGGAACCAAAGGAATTGGAAACACAAATTGAAGAAGGTGGAAAAATGATTCGCAATATGTATAAGTACAATAAATTGGATTCTGATTCTATGCGTACGTATTTGGTGGGTGATGATGTTAACAATCCGAATGAAAAATATTATGGTTGTAATAGAGTAGAAGGTCCAGATGCATTGCATGGATCACACGTGGCTGGTATCATTGCTGCTATGCGTGGAAATAATTTAGGAATTGAAGGCATTGCAAACAATGTAAAAATTATGGCTATTCGTGCTGTTCCAAATGGCGATGAGCGCGATAAAGATGTTGCAAATGCAATCCGTTATGCAGTGGATAATGGTGCAACAGTTATCAATATGAGTTTTGGTAAATATTATTCACCCGACAAAAAATTAGTGGATGAAGCAGTTAAATATGCTCAATCAAAAGATGTATTGTTAATTCATGCAGCTGGTAATGAATCAAAAGACAATGATGTGGAATTGTCGTTCCCGAATCGCGAATTTGGTGATGGTTCTGTCGCAACTAATTGGATTCAAGTAGGAGCTAGTTCTTATAAAGGTGGAAAAAGTTTAATCGGTTCATTCTCGAATTACGGTCAGAAAAAAGTAGATTTATTTGCTCCAGGAGTAGATATTTACTCAACAATTCCTGATAACAAATACATCTCTGAATCTGGTACATCCATGGCTTCTCCAAGCACAGCAGGTGTTGCTGCATTGATCAGAAGTTATTTCCCTGAATTAAAAGCGGAAGAGGTGAAAGTAGTAATGATGAAAACGGTTGTACCTTACAAAAAATCAGTAACTGTTCCAGGTTCTAAAAAAGACAAAAAGAAAGTTGCTGAATTGTGTATCTCAGGAGGTTTTGTTAATGCAAACAATGCAGTAATGGAATTGATGGGATTGAACAAGAAAAAATAAATAGAAGATTCGATAAACAAAAAAGCCAGAAATTAATTTCTGGCTTTTTTGTTTATAAGAATAGTAAGCTTATTGGAATTTTTCTTTTAAGTCTTTCATGAACTCAGTTGCATACACAAAATCACAAATCTCCTTATTAGTGGTTTTTAAAATTTCATGTTTATTGCCTTCCCACCATTTTTCACCTTTGTAAATAAACATAATGTTATCTCCAATTTCAATCACCGAATTCATATCATGGGTAATTACAATAGTAGTAATGTTATATTCTTCTGTAATTTCTTTAATCAAGTTGTCAATTACAATGGATGTTTTTGGATCCAAACCAGAGTTAGGTTCATCGCAAAATAAATATTTTGGTTGAACAGCAATCGCTCGTGCAATCGCCACACGCTTTTTCATACCACCACTTAATTCAGATGGATATAAATTGTTTGCATTGTTCAGATTAACGCGTTGCAAACAAAAATTTGCACGGTCACGCTTTTCTTCCACACTCATATCTGTAAACATCGAAAGTGGAAATACTACATTTTCTTCTACTGTTTTGGAGTCGAACAATGCTCCTCCTTGAAACAACATCCCAATCTCTTTACGTATCGCTTTTTTGCCTTTGAAATCCAAATCAAAAAAACTTCTTCCATCGTATAAAATCTCACCAGCATCAATCTCATTTAATCCAACCATACATTTAAGTAAGGTTGTTTTTCCCGAGCCACTTTCTCCAATAATGATATTTGTTTTACCTGTTTCAAACGTAAAATTGATATCCTTTAAGATACTTCGTCCAGTAAACGATTTCGATATGTTGTTAACCTGAATCAAGATAAAAGTAATTGAGTTAAAATTAAATCGAATGCTAAAATCAATACACTACTGTATACAACTCCTTTGGTACTTGAACGACCAACTTCCAATGCTCCTCCCGAAGTATAATAACCGTGAAATGCAGGAACAGAAGCAATGATAAATGCAAATACTGCCGATTTGATCAATGCATATACAACATTGTAAGGTCTAAATTCATAGGTAATACCATAAATGTATTCGTAATCGGTTACAACCCCTGCCATTAATCCAAACAAATAACCTCCTAAAATTCCAAGGAACATAGAGAAAATAACCAAGATGGGATTAAAGAAAAGAGAAGCAATAATTTTAGGAAATACTAAATAGCCTGCCGAGTTGATTCCCATGATTTCCAAGGCATCAATTTGTTCGGTTACACGCATGGTTCCAATTTCGGAAGCAATACTTGAGCCTACCTTACCCGCTAAAATTAAACTAACAATTGCTGGCGAAAATTCTAAAATCATAGAGTCACGAACAGCTACACCAACCGCATAGAGTGGAATCAATGGACTCTCAAAGTTAAAAGCCGACTGGATGGTGATAACAGCACCCATAAACACCGAAATGATGGCTACAATGCCCAAAGAGCCAATTCCAAGAATGTTTATTTCTTCGAATATACGGTCGATATAAATCGAAAATTTCTCAGGCTTACCAAACGTACGCTTAATAAACATGTAATATTTCCCGAAATGATAAAATACGCGCATACCTCTTGTTGCAATTTTTTATAAAAGTAAGAATAAATTTATTACCATTTTCTCCTTTTATAAGCAGGGTAAAAATACTATATTTGTTGTACTTATTGGAAATAAACATGAACTTTAAAAAACTCTCCGTAATACTCCTTTTAATTGTAGGGCTCACCAGTTTTTCAGGCTGCTATATGTTTAAGAAGAAAAACCGCTGTGGCGATTGTCCAAAATGGAGTAAGCATTAGACCTTAAAATACCCTCTTTTAGGTATGGGTTTAATTTCCCAATGGCATTTCGAATGCCTACCTTTGTTTTTATTATGAAAGACCCATTGCAACACTTATCGGATTTGAAGTTAGGAGAGAAAGCAATTATCGATTCGTTTACCGATAGTGTAATGGCTTTGAAATTACTCGAAATGGGTTGTACTCCTGGTGAACTTGTTCAACTCGACCGAATTGCACCGATGGGTGATCCAATCGCAATCACTGTTTCGGGGTATCTATTAAGTTTGAGAAAAGAAGAGGCTTCCACCATTCTTGTGTCGCCAGTGAAGTAACGCTAAATTAGTATCTTGTACTGTGGCTCAATCAAATTCTACCCTTCATCTTATCAATAAACCTAAAATTAAGGTTGCTCTAGTGGGGAATCCCAATAGTGGTAAATCTACTTTGTTTAATGCTTTAACAGGCTTGAATCAAAAAACGGGAAATTTTCCTGGAGTAACAGTCGATAAAAAATTAGGGTACATTAAATACGAATCGGGCACTATTGCGGAATGCGTAGATTTACCTGGAACTTATAGCTTGTATCCCAAATCAATGGATGAACAAGTTGCATTTGAAGTGCTTTGTAATCCTGATAATGAAAGTCACCCCGATATTACCATTGTGGTTGCGGATGCTAGTAATTTGAAACGAAACTTGTTTTTAGTTTCCCAAATCATTGATTTAAAAATTCCTGTCATTCTTGCACTCAACATGATGGACATGGTGGAGAAAGATGGTGATGTGATTGATACCATTCGTTTATCTGAAAAATTAGGTGTAAAAGTAATTGGGATAAGTGCACGAAGCAAAGAAGGGGTAGAAGCCTTGAAGGATGCAATTTTGCAACCCATTCCTGTACCTCAATATGATTTTATTGACATAAAAAAAATTGCTCCTGAGTTAATCGATAAAGTGAAATCGGTTGTAAAAGTGAACAGCGATTTTGCTGCTTTTCAAATTGTAAATAATCTTCATGAACTTTCTTATTTCGATCATAATCGTGATAAAAAAATTAAGATTGAAGATGCCTTAAATACGTTTATAATTGATAAAAATCAGTTACAGCAAAAAGAAAGTGTTGAGCGTTACAAAGTGATTAATCGTATTGTTGAAGAATGCATTGCACATACATCAGCAATCAAAACTGAAACATTCACACATAAATTAGATACACTTTTAACACATCGCATTTGGGGGTATGTTATCTTTTTAGCGGTCTTGTTTTTTATTTTCCAGGCCATTTTCTTTTTAGCAGCTTATCCAATGGATTGGATTGAAGCCTTGTTTGTATCCATTTCCGAATACACTGCAAATGCATTGCCTCCTGGCGAACTAAATAATTTAATTGTAAATGGCATCATTGCAGGCTTGAGTGGAGTGGTAATTTTTATTCCGCAGATAGCATTGTTATTCACCTTTATTGCCATATTGGAAGATACGGGTTACATGGCACGTGTAAGTTTTATAATGGATAAAATGCTGCGTAAGTTTGGCTTGAATGGTCGTTCGGTTATTCCATTAATCAGCGGTGTTGCTTGTGCTGTTCCTGCTATCATGAGTGCACGCACCATCAGCAATTGGAAAGAGCGTATCATTACTATTATGGTAACACCACTAATGAGTTGCTCTGCACGTTTACCTGTTTATACGTTATTAATTTCATTGGTTATTCCAGAAAATGAAAAACTAGGTTTTTTCAATTATCAAGGGATGATTTTAATGGGTTTGTATCTGATTGGGTTCATCGCAGCAATCATGGCAGCATTGGTCATGAAATGGATTTTGAAAGCACGCGAAAAAAGTTATTTCATCATGGAGTTGCCTGTGTATCGAACTCCTCAATGGCGCAATGTGGGAATCACTATTTTCGATAAAGTGAAAATATTTTTATGGGATGCAGGAAAAATTATTGTTGCCATTTCTGTAATTCTCTGGTTTTTATCATCGCATGCACCCGGAAATCGTTTGGCTGAAATTGATAAAAAATACGAAGGTCATGTGATTTGGAAAGATTTGGATGATGAGGTGGTAAAAGCAAAAATTGCTTCTGAAAAATTAGAAGCCTCCTATGCTGGAATATTAGGAAAATCAATTGAACCAGCAATTGCACCATTGGGCTTCGATTGGAAAATTGGAATATCATTGGTTACTTCATTCGCTGCTCGCGAGGTATTTGTAGGTACTATGGCAACCATTTACAGTGTTGGTGATACCGACAATACACAATCCATTCAAGATAAAATGCGAGCCGAAATAAATCCAGAAACTGGATTGCCAAAATTTACGATTGCTGTTGGTTTTTCATTGTTGTTGTTTTACGCTTTCGCAATGCAGTGCATGAGTACACTCGCTATCGTATACCGCGAAACAAAAAACATCAAATGGCCACTCATTCAATTTTTATACATGAGCGCCTTGGCTTACCTTGCTAGTTTATTGGTGTATCAGTTGTTGAAATAATACAATCTGATTTTGATTCGAGTATCAAATGTATTTTCCTTAACTTCTCTCCTTATATTTGTTTATTAAATAACAATAATGAACAAGCTTTTTTTAGTATTTCTGATAACCCTTTTCTCGCATGCATTAAAAGCACAACTCACCTACAATGATGTGGCTGGAATTTTTTATACTCGTTGTGCTGGTTGTCATAATACAAATGGAACAGCTCCATTTGCCTTGACTAACTATGATGAAACTTCTTCATATGTTTCTTCCATTGCCGATGCATTGCAAAATAACCGAATGCCACCTTGGTTGCCCGATACTTTGTATACGCGACATGCAAATGAAAAGATAATTACACAATCCGAAAAAACGGCCATTTTAAATTGGATAACGAATGGCTATCCTCAAGGTGATTCTACATTGGCACCGCCTGCACCCGTTTTTGGAATGTATAAATTAAATGGCACTCCCGATTTGGTGGTAAAAATCCCTTCATTTGCGATCAATTCTAAAAGTACTCAAGATGCTTATGATATTTTTGCCATTCCTTTGAATTTGTCTTCTGATAAAATTGTGAAAGCAATTGAAGTGGTTCCCAATAATCGTCAAGCAGTGCATCATTTAGTGGTTACTGCTGATACTACTGGGATGCTAAGTGATTTGTCGGGTGTAGCCTATGGCGCTGTTGGGCAAATTGGATTGAGTGGATCCCTTTCACAACCTGTAATTTATCCAAATGCTGCTCCTTTAAAAACAGGAGTTCGTTTACCTGCTAGCTCTCAATTATATGTTCAAATGCATTATTCCGAAGGTTTTGCAGGAGTGGTGGATAGCACCGAATTTAGATTTTATTTTTATCCAGATGGTGAACCCAATATTCGTGAAATGTACATTATGGTGCCTTTGCAAAATTGGTATTTTTGGATCAATGCCGAGGAAACAAAAACCATTGTGGTGGACACTGCTTTGTACGATAACTTTGATATTTCCTTGTTTAGCGCATTGCCTCACAGTCACCGTATTTGCACAAAGGTGCTAAATTATGCTTACAACCCATCTGGTGATACCATCCCATTGTTGCGAATTAATGATTGGAATTTTCATTGGCAAGATTATTATTTCTATAAAAATTTGGTAAAAATTCCAATTGGCTATCGTTATCGCGGGATACATGAATTTGCGAATACTTCTACTAATCCAAACAATCCATTCAATCCTCCTCAATGGGTTCCTGTAGGATTAACCTCAAACGATGAAATGTTTTTTGATGCTTTTCAGTTTTTAGTGTATTATCCAGGGGATGAAAACATTAATGTGGATTCCATTATAAACAATGATCCATTATGGATAACCTCCACGCATGAATTGCCTTTGTTAACTGCTTATTCGTATTCCTTTGCCTATCCCAATCCAGCAGAAAATACAACCACCATTCAATTGGTGGGTGATTTGGATTTGACAAAAAAATCAGTGTTGAAAATTGTTGATGAACAAGGGAAGCAATTGAATCCTCGAGTAAGCAGGGGTAGTAATTCCTTTGATGTTAGTTTAACTGGATTAAAATCTGGAATCTATTATTATCAAATTTTGATGGATGATAAAGTTGTTTCCAACGGCAAGCTTGTAAAAATTGACAAATAGATTACGATTGTAAACGTTATTTAATTTGTAAATTTGTACTGAATTTACAACATGTCGCAGCTTCATCGTAATCAATCCATTCTAGATAAATACCTTCCTGAACTAGCTGTTCCAGTTATTGCTCAATGGATATATAAATACGATTTTAAACTTAAAATCAAAAAGTCACGATCATCAAAGTATGGGGATTATCGTCCACCAGTAAAAGGACAGAATCATCTAATTACTATCAATCACGATTTAAATAAATATGCATTTTTGATCACCTTGGTGCATGAAATTGCACATCTTACCAATTTTAATAAACACAAGGATACCGTTGCGCCTCATGGAGAGGAATGGAAAACAGAATTTAAAATACTGATGAATTATTTTCCGCATGAAGGCATTTTTCCGGATGATGTGAGTCGCGCACTTAAAAAATACATGCAAAATCCTGCTGCTTCAAGCTGTTCCGATACCAGTTTATTGCGTGTTTTAAAAAAGTATGATGATCGTCAGCATACAGTTCTTTTAGAAGAATTACCTGAAGGAACAACCTTTTTGTATGGTGCCGACCGCCTATTTGTGAAAGGGGAACAAATCCGAAAACGCTTCAAATGTAAAGAGGTAAAAACAAGACGAATGTACCTTTTTAATCCATTAACCGAAGTTACAGCTACGGAAGAGCCGGTTGAAGAGAAAAAGAAAGAATTCTTTAATATTTTTAACCTTAAAAAATAGCCAACAATTAATCAACAAAAACGTGCAAACTATTGGGTTTTTGTTAAATTTGCTCTTCCTGAAAAAAGGAGTTATTTATTCACATTAATCTATTACAAAATGAGTACTACAGCCCTTGATAAAAATATCGATTTAAAAGTATCGAAATTAGCAGAGCATATTATTGGATCTGAAATTATAAAACTTGCCGCTGAGGTAAATGAAAAAATTAAAAAAGGCGAAAAAGTATATAACTTAACCATTGGTGATTTTAATCCGAAAGTATTTCCAATTCCTTCTGAATTAAAAAAAGCAATCATCAATGCATACGATGAAGATCATACAAATTATCCTGCTGCTGATGGTATGTTGGAATTGCGTACTGCTGTTTCAAAATTATTAAAAGAGCGTGGCGATTTAGATTATAAAACAGATGAGATTGTAATTGCTGGTGGTGCTCGTCCTGTTATCTATGCAATTTTCCGTGCATTGGTTGATGCTGGTGATACGGTTGTATTTCCTGTTCCATCTTGGAATAATAATCACTACACTTACTTGAATGGTGCCAAACCAGTGTTGATTGAAACAAGTCCTGAAAACAAATTCATGCCTACAGCGGCTGAATTAAAACCACATATTGCAACTGCAAATATTCTTGCATTGTGTTCTCCTTTAAATCCTACTGGAACTACTTTCCGTAAAAAAGATTTAGAAGAAATTTGTGATATGATTTTAGCAGAGAATGTAAAACGTAATGCTGAAAATAAAAAACCATTGTACTTGATGTACGATCAAATTTATTGGGCATTAACACATGGCGAAACGGTTCACTACAATCCAGTTTCATTGCGTCCCGAAATGAAAAACTACACTGTATTTGTTGATGGTATTTCTAAATCATTAGCAGCTACCGGTGTTCGTGTTGGTTGGAGCATGGGTCCGAAAAAAATCATCGAAAAGATGAAATCAATTTTAACACATGTGGGTGCTTGGGCTCCAAAAGCGGAACAAATGGCAACTGCTGTTTATTTAAACGATTTAGCTAGTTACGATACTTTCTTAGCAGATATCAAATCAAAAATAAACGATCGTTTGGTTGGTTTCTACAAAGGATTCCAAGCATTAAAATCGGAAGGATTTAAAGTAGATGCTATTGCTCCTGAAGCAGCAATCTATTTAACTGTGCAGTTTTCATTGCATGGACAAAAAACAGCTGATGGAAAAGTATTGGCAACAACACAAGATGTAACTAAATACATTTTGGATGAAGCACAAGTTGCTTTGGTTCCATTTTATGCTTTTGGTTCATCAACTGACTCTAGCTGGTATCGTTTATCTGTTGGTACTTGTAAGTTAGAAGATGTAGCAGGTGTTATTGAAAATTTAAGAAAAGCATTGAGTAAGTTGTCGTAATTGGTTTATTGAAAAGTACTATGAAGAATAATTATTGTGTGATCATGGCAGGCGGTGTTGGTAGCCGTTTTTGGCCAATGAGTAGAACTGCTCATCCAAAGCAGTTCATGGATATTTTAGGTACTGGCGAAACTTTATTGCAACAAACCTATAATCGTTTTTTAAAACTTTGCCCAAAAGAAAATATTTACATCGTTACCAACGAATCGTATGTGGGTTTAGTGAACGAACAACTAAAAGGAATTGATTCAAAAAATATTTTAAGCGAACCAGCGCGTAAAAATACCGCTCCATGCGTAGCATATGCATGTTATAAAATTGCACAACTGAATCCCAATGCATTTACTGTTATTGCACCATCAGATCATTTAATTACCAAAGAAGATACATTTGTAAAAGCAATCAAAGCATGTTATGCAAAAGCTGCTGCTGAAGATTGTTTAGTAACACTAGGAATCAATCCAAGTCGACCAGATACAGGTTATGGATACATTCAGTTTGTAGAGTCAGAAATAAAAGAAAAAGATGCTCGCATTAAACGTGTAAAAACCTTTACTGAAAAACCAGATTTAGAAATGGCCAAATTCTTTTTACAAAGTGGCGATTTCTTATGGAATTCAGGAATTTTTATTTGGAGTGTGAAGAGTGTTATCAAAGCATTCGAAAAACACTGTTCGGATATGGATGCTATTTTCAAAGAAGGAAATAGTGTTTACAATACACCACAAGAATCAGAATTTATTGCAAAAGCCTATACCAACTGTAAAAATATTTCCATCGATTATGCCATCATGGAAAAAGCAGATAATGTGTATGTTCGTTCATCCATCATTGGTTGGAGCGATTTAGGAACATGGGGTTCATTGTACGAACACATCAAACAAGATGATCATCAAAATGCAATCGTAGGTAAAAATGTAATGGCTTACGATTCTAATAATTGCATTGTAAATGTTCCCAAAGATAAATTAGTTATCCTACAAGGGTTGGATGATTACATAGTTGTAGAATCAGATGGTATTTTGTTAATCTGCAAAAAAGAAGATGAACAACAAATCAGAACATTCGTAAACGATGTAAAAGTTACCAAGGGAGATAAGTTTGTGTAGGTTTTATTCCGCTACTCCGTATTTTTTTCCGTTGTAAGCTCCAGAAAAATAAACAATGAATCGAATGCCTGCCATTGCTTGTTCGGCATTCCAATCGGCAAATAAGCTTGCACCAACCCCAACATCATACGTTATTTTTTTAATAATGTCGGCTTGGATATAAATTCCAGGCTGGTTGTATGGGCGAGAATAAATACTATCCACCAATCCATAACCAGTAGAGTAAGAGACTCCCACAAATCCAGAAAAGTGTATGTCTTTGTCTTCGTATCGTTTTCCATAACCACCATGAAATTGATAGTTGTTGTAGAATCCGAATTTTTCGCCCGAAATATTGGTTCCTAATTGAAAGTAATGGTGCTTGATGTGAAAATTAAAATCCACTCCACCTGTAAATCCTAATGGGTATTTATGTGTTAGGTTTTGTTGAACACCCGCACCAGCTGTTACCCAATTGTTGTAATACCTGAATTTTTTGTTGTTCAAAACAAATGTACTGTCGAGGGGAGCGATGTGTTTTTTCTTACTCGTTTCTGTACTTGTTTTTTCTTCCACCATTTTATACGTTTTTCCATTAATAACCGTATCCGTTTGCGCATTGCTTTTTAATGCCAAACAGAAAAGTAAAATGAAGAGGTATAAATAGTTTTTCAAGGTGTCGTTTATTAAATAACAAGCCTTCTCTTTACAAAGAGAAGGCTTGTAGGT
>JBIIOB010000293.1:0-3689 GCA_044337125.1 Bacteroidia bacterium | reverse complement strand
AGGCAAATACATTCCATTGTACGATGTAAAAGCAAAATACACCGTAATGATATTCTGGGATCATGGATGTGGGCATTGCAAAAAAGAAATTCCAAAATTGGTGGAGCAGTACAATAGCAAATTAAAAGCAAAAGGAGTTCAGGTATATGCAATTGAAACAGAAGATAAGCCCAAGGAGTGGAAACAATTTATAAAAGAGCATAAGCTTAATTGGATAAATGTTTGTGAGCCCGATGACTACAAAAGAGCTGTAACCAAAAAAATATATGACATTTACAGTACTCCTGTGATTTATCTATTGGATGAAAATAAAATCATTAAAGCAAAACGAATAGATAGTGAGCAAATCGTAAACATTGTGGATATGCTGGAGAAAGAAAAAGAGAAAAAAACAAAATAATAAATACAAAAAAAAGCCCCTTTCGAAAACGATAGGGGCTTTTTTTTATTTTGCTCTTGTAACTGTTATAGTATTGCCTTTTGAATAATCAAATTTCCAGTCCTTTTCAAATATACGTGGTAGGTAGCGCTTGTATAAATTTATTCGAGATGTCAATTTATCTTCTGATTCTCCTTCTTTTGCAAGACCTGTAAACTCATAAGCAACCATTTTAGGATGCTCGTTCATAAACATCTTCACAACCACCACAATGGTTGTCATAACACGATACAATTCCCCTTTATTAGTTAATGTATACTCTTCCCCTTCATATTCATCGTTGGTAACTCCAAATACGATTGTTGCATGTAGGATATTGTCTTGTCGTCTACCAAATCGAACTTCATAATTAACTCCACTATCGGTAGTAAAATAATACACACCAGCGGTACTGATTGCTGGAGCAATTATCTTGTATTCATCTACGAAGCCTGAAGTCATAATCGAATTATATTTGATAAAATTATAAAAAATATCGAACAAATTGCTTTTAAAACAGATATAAACTGAAAAATGGTGTGTATTTTGTTTGTAGCTTTGTTATTCCAAATAACACCTAGGTATGAAATCATTTTTGGCATTATTACTAGTAGTACTCACGTCCTCCCTCTTTTCACAAAACATACCTGTTATAAAAGTAACTGACCTCGAAAAACGAATATTTAACGACTCCGACACAACCTATATTGTTAATTTTTGGGCCACCTGGTGTGCACCATGTGTAAAGGAATTACCTGATTTTGATAGTATTTCTAAAACCTACTCCAATCAAAAAATTAAAGTACTTCTTGTAACAATGGATTTTAAAGAAGACTTAAATTCAAAAGTTGTCCCTTTTGTGAAAAAGAAAAAAATAATTTCGGAAGTGTTGTTATTAGATGAGTTGAATGCCGATTACTTTATTCCTAAAATTGCAAACGAATGGACAGGGGCCTTACCTGCCACTGCTATCATCAACAATAAAAAAAACATAAAACATTTTTTTGAGAAAAAATTAACGTATGAATTTCTAAAAAATGAAATTCAACAAATTGAATTAAAATGAAACTAAAATTCCTAAACTTATTTTTACTACTTGCTGCAATTGGAGTATTTGTATATGCCTTCTTTTTTCACGACACAAAAAAGCCAATACGCTACTTACCTATATTTGGAGAAAAAAGTTACGAATCAAAGGCTGGTAAAACAGATACCGTATTTCATACAATTCAGGCTTTTTCATTTACAAATCAAGATGGAAAAACAGTTACCGAAAAAGATTTCGACAATTCCGTTTATGTAACCGATTTCTTTTTTACTACTTGTCATAGCATTTGCCCCATTATGAGTACACAAATGGAACGTATTGCTGAAGCCTACAAAACAAATGAGCAAGTGAAATTTCTATCACATACTGTTGATCCAGAAATTGACACAGTAGAGCAATTAAAAGCATATGCTATAAAACACAATGCGAATAGCAAACAATGGATGTTTGTTACGGGAGAAAAGAAACAACTTTACGACATTGCTCGAACAGGCTATCTATTGGATGCTCGAGAAGGTGATGGAGGTCCAGACGACTTTATTCACACACAAAACTTTGCATTGATTGACAAAGAAAAAAGAATACGTGGTTATTATGACGGCACAGACTCTTTGGAGATGAATCAACTTATCAAGGACATTGATTTACTGCTAAAAGAATACGACTATAAACAGAAATAATTTATTTCGCTCCCAATTTTTGCAATGCCGTTTTCGCTAATTGATAATCGGGTGAAATAGCTAAACAAGCTTGATAATCAGCAATTGCACTTTTCTTATTACCCATTTTTTCGTAGGTAACCCCACGAGCAAAATAAGCATCAGTATATTTTGGATCAATTTTAATTGCCTCTGAAAAATGAGTCAAGGCTAAATCATATTTACGAGTGTTCCCTAAATGAATTGCACCAATATTATAATGCACATTTGGATTTTGCTCATAATTCAAAATTGTTTGATAAGTGGTTAAAGCATTTGCATAATCCTCAATATCTTGATAATATTTACCAAGTCCATAATTCGCCTCTGTACTTTGTGGATTTAAACGTATAGCATTTTTATAATATTGAACAGCTAATGGGTTTCTTTTAGCTGCACATAACAAACCAAGTTGCATAAACGCTTGATAATACAATTGATCTTGCTCTACAGCAGTTTGCATACTACTAATTGCTTTGGCTGTATCATGCAATTCTTTAAAATTCATCCCTTTCATAAAATAGGCTTTTGAATTGTACATGTCAATTTTCAACGCCATATTGATGTATTCAATGGACTTATCATGTTTGGCTACATATAAATACAATTCGGCCAATTTAAGTATAGCATCTACATTTTTTTCATCTAATTTAATTGCACGTTCCAAAGCCAATTTGGATTTTCCAGTTTTGTTTCCTAAAAAATACAAATCAGAAATGGTAATATAATAGGCCGATTTTGTACTATCAATATTCAATGCATCGATCATATCGATGATACCATCATTAATTTCTTGATGTTCTAAAAAGTATTGAGCACGTTGATGAAGTAAGTCAGCATTTTTAGGATCCTTTGCAATTGCATCATTCAATTTTGCTAATGCTTCGGGAGTGTTCACTTTGGCTGAGTCAGAAGTAGCCTTTGGACTTTCAACTGTAGTTTCATTTCCACAAGAATTAAAAAATAGGGAAATAGATACAAAAATGGTGGCAATAGCTAGTTTTTTAATCATGGTATAAAAGTAAAAAAAAATGTCATCCACAAGCAATGTACAAAGCACATTGTTGGGGATGACATTAAAATAATAAAACAACAATTATTTTACAGCAAGCTCAGGGGCTGCAATTGGAGCAGAAGTTCCACTCAAAATCTCTCTAATTTTTGTTTCGATTTCTTCACTCATTTCTGGGTTATCAGCAAACAATGCTTTAACAGAATCACGTCCTTGACCTAATTTGGTTTCTCCATAACTAAACCATGAACCGCTTTTCTTGATAACATTGTGCTCCACACCTAAATCAATGATTTCACCAATTTTAGAAATTCCTTCACCATACATGATATCAAACTCTACTTGACGGAATGGAGGAGCCACTTTATTTTTAACCACTTTCACACGTGTGCGGTTACCAACTACATTTTCTCCATCTTTAATTTGTCCAATTCTACGGATATCTAAACGAACAGATGCATAAAATTTCAATGCATTACCACCAGTTGTGGTTTCTGGGTTTCCGAACATCAC
>JBIIOB010000292.1:0-3693 GCA_044337125.1 Bacteroidia bacterium | reverse complement strand
ATTTTCAAAACATCTTCTGTATTTAATGACCGTTTATTGGATGAAACAAAAAAAGCATTTATAGGATTAAAGAAAGAGGATAAAGTAGTTGTTGATGCTCAAAAAATATCTGAAAATGCAACTGATTTAGCTGCAATGTTAGGTGTTGATAAAGCTGTTGCAGAAACGTTAACTTCTAAATTCCAATTCACCGTTAAAGGAATCAGCCGTTTAGCTGCATCTGAAATCAACCAAGAAATGTTCGATAAAATTTATGGTCCAGGAGCTGTAAATAGTGAAGAAGAATTTAAAGCTAAAATCCGTGAAGAACTAAGCGCAATGTTCGTTAACGATAGCGAACGTAAATTCTATAACGATGTGGTAGATTATTTAATGAATAAAGTAAACTTTAACTTACCAACTGAATTTTTAAAGCGTTGGATAGTTGCTGTAAATGAAAAACCAGTAACATTAGACCAAGTTGATGCTGAATTCGATAACTATGCTAAAGGATTAAAATGGCAATTAATCGAAAACAAAATCATTAGAGAAAACAACATTGCTGTTACAAACGAAGAAGTTGTTGAGCATACAAAGAACTTGATCTTACAACAATTTGGTAAAATGGCACAAAGCCCAATGAGCGATGCAGATTTAGAAGATACTGCAAAACGTGTATTGGCAAACCAAGAAGAAGCTAAAAAATTATATGAACAAGTATATGGTCAGAAAGTAATGACATTGTTTAAAACCACTTTTACCCTTGAGAATAAAGAGGTTGCTTACGATGACTTTTTTAACACTGCCAAATAGTCCATCTTTTTTTTGAGGTTCAGAATTTGATTAGTACATTTAACAATCAAAATTTTAAAAACTTAAAAACTTAAACTTATGTTCGACAATAACGAATTCAGAAAATACGCTGTAAAGCACAAAGGAATCAGTGGTAACACGTTTGATTCTTACACTCGTCATAACATTTCAAACATGACACCCTACATCATTGAAGAGCGTCAATTGAACGTTGCTCAAATGGACGTATTCTCACGTTTGATGATGGATCGTATCATTTTCTTAGGAACTGGTATTGACGACCAAGTTGCAAACATTATTCAAGCACAGTTGTTGTTTTTACAATCTGTTGATGCGAAGAAAGACATTCAAATTTATTTGAATTCACCAGGTGGATCAGTGTATGCAGGTTTAGGTATTTACGATACCATGCAATATATTACTCCTGATGTAGCAACTATCTGTACAGGTATGGCTGCTTCAATGGGAGCTGTATTAATGTGCGCTGGTACAAAAGGAAAGCGTGCTGCATTAAAACATGCTCGTGTTATGATTCACCAGCCATTAGGTGGTGCTGAAGGACAAGCATCAGATATCGAAATCACTGCTCGTGAAATTCAAAAATTGAAAAAAGAATTGTACGACATCATTGCTAAACATAGTGGTCAAACATATGAAAAAGTATGGGCAGACAGTGACCGTGATTATTGGATGACTTCAGAAGAAGCTCAAGCTTACGGAATGGTTGATGAAATTTTATTGAAAACCAAATAATCAATAAACAAGGAATAATGTTAAATGGTTAATGGCTTCGGTTATTAACCATTTAATTTTTAATAGCATTCAAAATTATACTAATGGCAAAAGAAGAAAAAGAAATAAAATGTTCGTTTTGTGGTCGTAAAAAGAACGAGGTTGACATGCTTATAGCAGGAACCACCGGACACATTTGTAATCATTGTGTTGCACAAGCACAAACAATTGTTCGTGACGAGCTAACACAAAAAAATGCCAATGGATTCAGTGCATTACAATTGTTAAAGCCAGCCGAAATAAAAAAGCATTTGGATGAATATGTTATCGGACAGGATGATGCTAAAAAAGTATTATCAGTTGCTGTATACAATCACTACAAACGTATTATCCAAAACCAAAATAAAACAGCACATAAAGACGATATTGAAATTGAAAAATCAAACGTAATTATGGTAGGTGAAACAGGTACTGGAAAAACATTACTTGCGAGAACAATTGCTAAAGTGTTAAATGTACCATTTTGTATTGCTGATGCTACCGTATTAACAGAAGCTGGATATGTTGGGGAAGATGTGGAAAGTATTTTATCTCGCTTATTACAAGCAGCAGACTTTGATGTTGCAGCTGCAGAGCGTGGTATTGTATTCATTGATGAGTTAGACAAAATTGCACGCAAAAGTGATAACCCTTCCATTACTAGAGATGTTTCTGGAGAAGGTGTTCAGCAAGGTTTATTAAAATTATTAGAAGGCTCTACTGTTGGTGTTCCACCTCAAGGAGGAAGAAAACATCCAGAGCAAAAAATGATTCAAGTAAATACCAAAAACATATTATTTATTTGTGGTGGAGCATTCGATGGCATTGAACGTAAAATTGCAAAACGCTTGGATACACAAGTGATTGGATATAACATGAACAAGGACTTGGAAGCTATTGATAAAGAAAACTTATTACAATATGTTTCTCCTCAAGATTTAAAAAACTTTGGATTAATCCCAGAATTGATTGGTCGTTTGCCTGTTCTAACATTCTTAAATCCATTGAATGCAGAAACGTTAAGACGCATTTTAAGTGAACCTAAAAATGCATTGATCAAACAATACACTCATTTATTCGAAATTGATGGCGTAAAAATTTCTTTTGATAAAAACGTATTGGACTTTATTGTAGAAAAAGCAGTGGAATTTAAATTGGGTGCTCGTGGGTTGCGTTCTATTTGTGAAGCAATTATGACCGACCTTATGTTTGAATTGCCTTCCGATTCGAGCATTAAAGAATTTAATGTAACATTAAGATACGCAAAGGACAAGTTAAAAAAATCAAGCATTAATAAATTAAAAGTAGCATAATCAAAGCCCTTCCTTCACCAGAAGGGCTTTTTATTAATAATAAGTATGATTTCAATAATAGTAGCCATAGCCGAAAACAATGTTATCGGTAAAGACAATACATTAATTTGGCATTTACCTGCCGACATGAAATATTTTAAAGAAAAGACAAGTGGGCATTGCATCATCACTGGCCGAAAAAACTATGAATCTATTCCAGAAAAATTCCGACCATTACCTAACCGAACCAACATTGTAATTACTCGCCAAACAGATTACAATGCACCAGGAGCAATTGTTGTGGGTTCTATTGAAGATGCAATCTCAAATGCAAAAAAAACTAGTGATTCTGAAATTTTCATTATAGGCGGTGCTGAAATTTATCGTCAGAGTATTCACTTGGCAGATAAAATTTACCTTACACAAATCCACAATAAGTTTGAAGGAGATGCGTTTTTCCCAGAAATTGACCTGACGAAATGGAGAAAAGCATCCGAAACAAAAGGCATTATTGATGAAAAAAATACTTATAAACACGATTTTTTAGTTTTCGAAAAAATTGCTTAAATTTGATTCATACAAAAACTACTTACATGAAAAACAAATCTTTCAAATTATTCGCTGCATTACTCCTTATTGCAGGAACATCAATTGTTTACACTGGATGTAAAAAAGAAGAAGACAAGCCAGCAGATTACAATGCTGCTACCGACAACTCTGTTGCAGATAATGCATTCGCAGGTATCTGGAAACAAATTAGTACAGTATCTGACAGTTCAGGAACCTTAAGAGCTCCAAACTTATCTTCAATGGCTGCATGCGCAACAGCTTCAATCAC
>JBIIOB010000291.1:0-3697 GCA_044337125.1 Bacteroidia bacterium | reverse complement strand
ACCATTACCTATCAACAAATTAAACCTGCTATTTTTAAATACAAAAACGATATGGTAATTGGCAACCAGTATATTCGGTATGGAGATGAAATTAAAATAGAATCTTTAACATACAAGGAACTGGAAGAAATCACCAAATCTATAAATGAGAATATAAAATTAACGAATGATTGCCGTATCACTTTTTTTTCTTGGGATACAACTGAAATAAATAAACATGGAATTGATAAAATCAAAAATTTGTATCAGCTTTTTAATAATTAGTTTTTTTTCATTTGACGTTTTAACTGCATGTGGCTGGTTCGAAAATTCAGAAACCACCCGACTTGCACTATTTAAAGCAGAAATAAATGGAATGATTCCTTTCCGCCCATTTTATTATTCAGCGGAAAATTACAATACATTCGAATCTGACCCTAAAAAAAATGACAACATCCGTAACTGCAAAGAATGGCAAGATAAACTTGGCAAGAGTGTAATTCTAGATGATATATACAAAATATTGTATGATACCGATCCTGAAATCTTCCAACAAGCGTATGAAGACAAAAATCTAAATATCCTTTTTCATGAAAATAGTTTCATAAAAGAGCTAGCAAAAACAGAAAATATTCACTTGCTTGAATATATCCGTTTTTCAAAAGAATTGGAATATTTTAATTTCAAATCTTATGGGAAATGGGAATCATGGGATGATGAAAAAACAAATTGGTATAATGCATATGAAGTAGAATTCAAATCTAACTACTCATACATTGATGAAAAAATCAAAGAAAACGATCTTTTTTTAAAAACACGGTATGCATTTCAAAAAATAAAAATATGTTTCTACAACAAAGAATATAATCAAGTTAAACAACTTTATCAAGAACATTTCGAAACAGCTAAAACCACATCAATTCTTCTACCTTGGGCAATGCTCTATTATGCTATGTCGGAAGACCTTACAAAGAATTCAATTAAAGCAAATTATTTATACAGTCTTGTATTTGACCAGTGCGACAGTAAAAAATACGTTGCTATGCAATGGTTTAATAAACAACCTCAAATAATAAGACAAACTCTTTCATATGCAAAAAACGACTTTGAAAAGGCGAATATACTTTCAATGGCATGTTTGAGAAATCCTGGACCTGCGCTCAAACAAATAAAAGAATGCGAATCTCTCGGACTTGGCAACAATTACTTCACAACACTCATTGCTCGTGAAATTAACAAAATTGAAGACTGGATATTGACACCTAACTTGACTGAATATCCACCATCAGTTCAATTGAGTGATGAATGGTATTTGAATATGGCTAGTGCCAAAGAAAAAAATTTAAAAAAAGATAAAACCTATCTACGAGAATTTAAAGCATACCTAATAGAATGCCATAAAAATTCAAAAGACGAACTAAGAGATTTTATCTCATTAGCAATTGCTCATTTATGTTTCATAAACGATGAACTTGAAATCGGTAAAAATTACTGCTCTTTGATTAGACCAAATGCCAGCAATGATATTCAGATTCAAAAGAATGTTGAATTATGCCTAATTAAATTAAAAGCAGAAAACATTCTTACTAATTCAGTACAAAATGAAATTAGTCAGGAATTGAAATACATTGAACTGATTGCTAAAAACAACTTTGAATATTATAAAACGTTATACACATTAACAAGAATTATAAGCAAGGAATTCAAACAAAAAAATAATAATGTAATTGCTGGCTTATTATTTATGCACTCTGAACGCTATAAAGAAAAATATGAAAATCAAAAAAATGAATATTATGAGGAGCCATTCTATGAATATTACTACTGGCCTATCGCCTATTTTGATCGGTATGCTACCATCAATGATATGGATGAACTAATTGCACTAATTTTAAAAAACAACAAAACTCATTTTCAAAATTATCTAACAGAACAATATTTACCAAACATTAATGTATACAAGGACCTTGAAGCGACTATTGCTTTTCGTAACAATGATATATCATTAACAGAACAGATTTTAAAAACAATACCTTCTGATTTTTGGGAAAACAATTATGAATTTGCAAATTATTTGAATGAAGATCCATTTTTCCCAAAACGACTCGCTTATGCTCAAAAAAGAAATTTCAACTATCATTTTAATAAATATGAGTTCATTAAAAAGCTAAATAGTTTACTAAAAAATGTAAACAAGAACAAAAACGCTGACGATTATCTTCAACTTGGACATGCATTCTACAATTGCTCTTATTGGGGAAATTCATGGATGATGACATGTTATGGAAAAGGATCAGAAGAAGAGTTTTACTATTCAAGTGATTATCAATTTGGATCAAACTTTAAACAAAGAAGAGGATACCAAGAAGGAAATTATTTTAAATGCACAATAGCAAAAAAATATTATGAAAAAGCACTCGAATTTGCAAAAAATGACGAACAAAGAGCAATGGCTAGTCTTATGATTCACTGTTGCAAAGAAGCGGAGTACAATTTTTACTACTATACGAATGAGGAAAACAAAAAAATAGCTGCATATGCACCTGGAAAAGAACTATTCGATTTTTATAATCGATATACAACAACCGCAATCTTCAGAAAATTCCAATGTCCTCAGATGGAGCATTATATCGCTAAGTCATCTATCTAATTGAACGTTAAATTGACTATCCCATAGAATTATTATCTTTGTTGCCCCAATAAAAGATAATAACTATGAATCCATTAAAAATAGGCGTTTTACGCGAAGAGAAGAATCCACCAGACAAGCGTGTTCCATTAACTCCACTTATTTGCTCCGAATTAATGCGCAAATATCCCAATGTTGAAATTTTTGTACAACCAAGTAAAATCAGATGTTACGAAGATGCCGAATACACTGCATTTGGTGTTACATTAAAGGAAGATGTGAGTGGTTGCGATGTATTAATGGGTGTAAAAGAAGTGCCAAAAGACTTATTGATTCAAAACAAACGCTACTTTTTCTTTTCGCATACAATCAAAAAACAACCGCATAATCAACAATTGATGAAAACATTCATCAAGAAAAAGATTCAGATGATTGATTATGAAACCTTGACCGACAAAAACCATAACCGTATTATTGGATTTGGAAGATATGCTGGAATTGTAGGTGCTTACAACGCTATTTTAGGCTATGGAAAAAAATATGATTTATTTATTTTAAAACCAGCAAATCTTTGCAGAGACAGAGCTGAGATGGAAGATGAATTAAAACGCGCCAAATTGCCAAACATTAAAATTGCGCTAACAGGTGGCGGTCGTGTTGCAAACGGAGTTATTGAAACATTAAGTGCATTGCGTATTCGTAAGGTTACTTCCGAAGAATTTTTGATGGGCAATTTCCGTGAACCGGTTTATTGTCAATTAAATCCACGTGATTATGTAGAAAAAATTGATGATCACAATTTTGATTTGCATGACTTTTTTAAACATCCAGAACATTTCCAATCAACTTTTAAACCTTATACTAAAGCTGCTGATATTTTCATTTCAGCACATTACTGGGATCCCAAAGCACCTAAAATGTTTGAATTAGAGGACATGAAGGCGCAAGACTTTAAAATAAGTGTAATTGCTGATATTACCTGCGATATTGACGGTAGTGTTCCTACAACTATAAGAGCAAGCTCAATATCAAATCCTTTTTATGGATATAACATAAAAGAGGATAAAGAGGATTTACCATTTAATAAGG
>JBIIOB010000290.1:0-3708 GCA_044337125.1 Bacteroidia bacterium | reverse complement strand
TAGGAGTAAATGTTATTGTTTGCGGTGTCCAAAAGTTATTAATAGATGCCGGTGATGGCAAACAAGCTAATAGCGTTAAACTGGCAGAACAACCAGAATAAGGTGGTGGCGTATTTGACCCGTAAACACATAACGAATTATCAGGTGGTGTATCAGATCGGGGGGCTGTTGCTCTAAATTGCAATGTATATTCCTTACTACATCCTAAATTAATTTGTTGAGCAATAAATGATTTGAAAATTGTTCCGCCTAATACTAATCCTGCAGAGCCTGCTCCAACAGGTGGCGGAAAAACTCCTCCACCCGCTAAGCCCAATGTATAATTTGCTGCATCAAAATAAGGAAAATATGAAGGGCTATTATAATATCCGTTACAGATAGTATTGTAATAATCACCTGAGCCCAACCATGAAGTTGCATTCGCTACTTGCTGAGTATTTGTAGGACAAGTAGAATAGTTATCAAATCCTCCATTTGAAAGTAAATTTGTAGCACAGGCAGGAGCTGCACAATTTGTAAATTCAACTGTAACAGAAGCCGCAGCACTTAAACAAGTTCCTAAAGTATCAACAACATAGTATGTTGAAATGCCTGTAATTGTTGGCGGAGAAAAATTTAACCCAGTTCCAACCAATGTTGTTAATCCAGGATTACTGTACCATAAATCTCCTGAACTTGAATTTAATGGAGTGGTATTATCTCCAACACAATACCACGAATTTGGCGTATAAATTATTGGGGTAGGTAAAGTTGTACTAGCTGTAACAGCAACAGTTGTACTAACCGTACATCCATTGGATGGGTTTGTTACAGTTACAGTATATGTACCTGCTACGTTTACAGTTGCTGTTGAAGTAGCAGCACCTGCAGTGATTCCTGCTCCTGTCCAACTATAAGTCGCTCCTGGTGTTGTTGAGCTTGCAGTAATATTTCCACTTAATGTTGTACATGACAATACTAGTGGTGCTCCAGCTGTTACATTCGGTTGAACCAATGGTGGAGTTAATATAATAACTCCTGCACCGCAACTTTCGCTATCCAGAACAGTTAGAACTACTTGAGGTCCGGGATAGCCTGAAGGTAAAATAATTACACTTGTTGTCCCAAGGGAACTGCCACCAGCAGGCCCCCAAGCATAAGAAGTAATTGGTCCATTACTTGTTCCAATAGTTGCGGTTAGCGTTTGAATACAATTAACAATACTGCTAGTAACGTTTGGAGAAGGAACGGCTAAAATATTTATATAAATACTATCTGTTGCAGAACAAGCTCCGGCATTTGTAACTGTTAAATAATACCATCCTTCGTTAGCAAAACCATCACCTAAAAAAACAGGATTCGTTGGATTTTGGAGTGTACTAGTAAATACACCACTCATATTACCACTTGGCCCTGTCCATAAATATGTTCCAACAGAGGATGTGTTTAATGTGACTCCAAAATTTTCACATACCGTTGTATCGGCTATGATTGTTACAATTGGAGCTCCATAAACTGTTATTGGAATTATTTTAATTGATGTTTGACAGCGCTCGGTTAAAGTTAAAGTTACACTGTATGTTCCTGGTGCACTGAAAACATGTGAAGGATTTTCAAGTATTGATGTATTATTTACACCGGAACTAGGGTCGCCAAAATTCCATAAATATGTAGGACAATCATTGATATGAACGGATGTATTTGTAAAATTGGTTGCCGCAGGCAAACATGCTGTAACAAACGTAAAATTTGCATCAATTAAAGGTTCTACATATGTAGGGTCTTTAAACCAACTTTGAATATAGTTAGCGCTGGAAAAATGACCTGTATAATTAGGAGTGAGATTCGATAATGGAAAGGAACCTGCTGAAACATTACACAACGCACCAGGTGAATTCGGATTATTAATTACGGTACCCAGAGGGTTGCCAGATCCAAATGCATACAACTTACAATCGGGACCTAAATGCATTCCACCATAAATGAAAGTTCCAACGGCAAATGGATCGTAAACCATCACTCCTGTTAAATCTACATTAGCTGCATATGCATCATATTGCCAAATTCCTTGAAACATATCATTTGCATAGAAATACTTTCCGTTGTTCGAGAAAGAGCAACCATAACCGCCATGTGTGAGCGTTTCTTTATAACAAGCCTTTCCTGTTTCGTTATCGAATTCAAACAAGACAGAAGTAGTGTTCTGAACAGAAAGTGCAATATGTCTTCCTGTTGGTGATGCTTTCATTTGGCCTGGTGAAGATGGTAAAACAACAGTCGCAGCGGAAACCACTGGAGCGGAAATTCCACTTGCGCTTACACGGAAAGAATAAATATTATTTGCATCATGCACAATTACCCATGTTTCTCCTGCTATACACGATTCTACAGCTGTGAGATGCTCTGGAACTCCTGCCAATAATGGAGTGTTTTTTGTCGCTAGGATCACATCACCAAGACCTGAATCTGCAAGAAGGTCTATTTCTGAATAGTAAAATCCTGGACTGCCATTACTACCAATCGTAAATAAATAATATCTATTCGGATTCGTTGGATTAGGCACAGGTAAAAATCCTTGCGATGAAGAATAATCCGTTTGTAACCCAGTACCATTTGGCATGATGACATGATTTTTATTCATCACAACATTATTGAATGCGTAGAATAACAAATTGCCATTAACATCAGAAATTGAAACATTGTTTTCCATATTTCCAGAATAGCTCGATTGGCCATCATTCAAAGGTGTTGGCGGAGATCCACATAAAAAATTAAGTGCAATTCCATCACCCATATACCATTTAGCTGCTCGCTTTGTATAACACAATGCAACACCTGGTGTAATAATAATTGTGTAGGTACTAAAAAAGGGTGATACGCAACCTGCAGTTACTGTAGCTGTAAAAGTAACAGTATATGTATTTGGTGTTGATGCTGCTAAATTGATTGCCCCAGTAGTTGCATTAATGCTAAGGCCCGGAGTACTCGAAAATAATCCGGTCACTGGATACGAAGAAACGAATGATGGAATTGGTGTCGAAGGATCTCCTTGACAATAGGTTGCACTAGTTGAACTTCCGCCTGGATATATAAATTTTGTTGGAATGGTTGTCAATAAACTTGGCAAACCTAATCGAAGATCGTTACCGAATATGAAACCCGGATCTAAGTCTAAACCGGCAGGATTATAATTACAGCCCAACCCTATAGTATTTGGTGAATTAATAATTCCAATAAAAGTGTTTCTGGATTCTGTACTATATATTTTACCATCAGGCCCCAATTGGAGTTGTCCAAAATTTCCAGTTGTTGGGGTTCCTAATACAATTCGCGAAGCAATAATTGTGGCCGCAATACCTGAACTGATATCGTATTGCAATACATTATTGAAATCTGATATATAAAGTACATTACTATTTGGAGAAAACTCGGCCCCATAATTTCCTTCGAAAGTTGCTGTATAAGACGGAATATTAAAGATAGTTTGAGGATTTGAAAATACACCAGTACTTTTATTAAAGTCGAAAAGTTGAATTAAATTTGGAGAGGTTGTGTTTGTTAGAACAAGTTTGTCTCCATTCGGAGAAAATTTCATTGAACCAGGTCCCATTTCAAGCCATGTAGGATCAATTGTAATTGAAGCTCCAGTAGTACTTGTAACAGATGCTCCCAATCCAGCAGAGCTTAAAAGTAAACTTCTGAATTGATTACTACATGGCTTGAAATGGG
>JBIIOB010000289.1:0-3709 GCA_044337125.1 Bacteroidia bacterium | reverse complement strand
TGAACCAGATCGTTTAAATGCCTTATTTTCGGCAATCAATAAAATAGCCTCAGAAAATAACACAACAGTGGTATTGCCATTGCATCCGCGTACAGCTAAACTTTTGCCACAAAATTTAAATGCCGAGCTATGCAGTAAAGTAAAAACAAATAAATTAATTAAAATAATTCCACCTGTTTCATTTTTAGAAATGATTGCGTTGGAGAAAAACGCTGAACTCGTAATAACCGATAGTGGAGGTGTTCAAAAAGAGGCATTCTTTTTTGAAAAACCATGTATTATTCTTCGCTCTGAAACTGAATGGGTAGAGCTGGTTGAATGTGGCTCCGCAAAAATAACTGATGCTGATGAGCAAAAAATAATTGAGGCATATCATTATTTTAAAAACAATAAAAATTTACAATTCCCTAAACTTTTCGGTAATGGAAAAGCATCGGAATTTATTTGTTCCGAAATTTTAACTCACATACAATAAAGTGTTACTTATATATACACATAAAATAACTCATAGAAACAAGTATACATTCAACTTGTTTTTCAAAGATATATTGGGTATTGATTTTACACTAACGGATAATGTAGATGATTTCAAAAAATCAGATTTACCAAAATTATCCTACACGTTAAACCCAATTGGCGATGAAGTGTTTTTTACTTCACGAAATTTATTATTTGAAAGTGGGATAACAGAACAAAACATATCGCTATTTGATTACAATTCATCCAAAGTGTTTTTTGCAACTGGAAAGGCCTCTGCCCTACCTTTTGATGTATTTGCTGCAAGCTTTTACTTAGTAAGTAGGTACGAGGAATATTTGCCACATATACGCGATGAACATGATCGATTTGATGCAAAAGATAGTCTCGCATTTCTAAATGGGTTCCTACATAAACCGGTTGTAAACACATGGGCATTGTGGATAAAGGATATTTTGAAAATCAAATATCCAGAATTGATATTCCCTCAAAAAAAATATCAATTCACTTCTACCATCGACATTGACAATGCATATGCATACAGAGAAAAGGGTTTCACTAGAAGTCTAGGAGGCTATTTAAAATCCCTATCAAAATTTGACATTAAAGAAATAAAGCAACGCACCCGTGTATTGTTAGGCTTAGAAAAAGATCCATATGATACATATGAATATCAACTAGAAATTTTAAAAAAATACAAGTTTAAAAGTGTTTACTTTTTTTTACTAGGAGATTATGGTGTAAATGATAAAAACTTACCAATAGAAAGTAAAGAATTTCAATCTTTAATAAAAATGTTAGGTGACTATGCCGAAGTTGGGATACATCCTTCATATGGTTCAAATAAAAGTAAAGAGCAATTAAAAAAAGAGGTTAATCGCTTGTCGAAAGTACTCCACAGAGATGTTACAAAGAGCCGACAACATTTCTTAAAATTAACGTTACCAGAAACCTACCGTAATTTAATTGACCTAGATATTACAGATGATTACACCATGGGGTTTGCATCCCAAGTGGGTTTCAGAGCTAGTATTTGTACTCCTTTCAATTTTTATGATTTAGACATGGAACTTGAAACGAAATTAAAAATTCATCCCTTCGCAATAATGGAAGGAACATTAAAATATTATATGAATGTTTCACCAAAAGATGCAATGAGTAAAATAAAACCACTAATTGATGAAGTAAAAGCAGTAGATGGTGAGTTTATGAGTTTATGGCACAATGATACGCTGAACAACCAAAAATTATGGTTGGGTTGGCAAAAAGTGTACGAAGAAATGGCGGATTATGCTACCAAATAAATGCTAAAACAATTTTTATTAAAATACAGTCCAGAGTTTGTTCTTGAATGGGCAAAAACGTTGAAGAAGAATCAACGCAAAAAAAGATTATTGGATCAAGAAAAAAACAAAACAGGAATTACTAAGCAACAACTTATTGATGACTTTAAAAAAATAGGTCTAAAATCTGGTGATTCCGTTTTAGTTCACAGCAGCTTAAGCAAAATAGGCTTTGTTGAAGGTGGGCCATCCACCATTGTAAATGCACTTTTTGAAGTAATAGGTGCAGAAGGAACATTGTTATTCCCAACATTCCCTGCAAAAGGAAGAAACAAAACTCATTTAGAAGAACTTCCATTTTTTGATATCAACAATACACCTTCTCAAATGGGAAGTATTACGGAATATTTCAGAAAACTGGACGGTGTTTATAGAAGCTTTCACCCGACTGATTCAGTTTGCGCGAAAGGACCATTAGCGGAATATTATACCAATTCACATTTTGGACAATTAACACCTTATAACGAACACTCTCCTTTTCGAAAATTATGTGCTAAAGGAGGAAAAATATTAATGCTTGGAACTACACTAAATGGTGCATGTACCAATTTGCATACACTCGAAGATGCTGTAGAATTTAAATATCCAGTTTATGACAAAACTATTTTTGAAGTAAAAATGGTGGATGAAACAGGCAATGAACATTTTATGAAAACAAAAGTGCACAACCCCGATTATTCTGCCAAAAGGAATTGTGATGCACTTAAGCCCTTGTTTGAAAAAGAAGGTGTTTTATCAAATGGATATGTTGGTGAAGCAAGAACAATGCTAATTGATGCCAATAAAATGTTGGAAGTGATGATCAAAAATTACACTGAAAAAGGAATAACCATGTACACCCCATTTGGAAGCTAACATGAAAATATACATTACACTCGACTATGAAATTTACTTTGGTGAAAACCATGGTACAGTAGATAAATGTATTATTTATCCTACAAATGAGTTGATTCGAATTGCAGAAACACATGGAGTTCGATTTGTATTTTTTGTTGATATTGGTTTTATTATTAAACTTGATGAATTCAGAAAAAAATATCCTGAACTTGAAAAGGATTATCAAGCTATTACTAATCAAGTAAATTATTTATCAGAATCAGGACATGATGTTCAGCTGCATATACATCCTCATTGGGAGGATAGTTTTTACAATGGTGAAAAATGGATTATTGATGTAAAACGTTATAAATTATCCGACTTTAACAAAACAGGAATTCACTCCATTGTAAGCAAGTACAAAGCTGCCCTTTTTTCGATTACTCAAAAACCAATTTTTGCTTTTAGAGCTGGGGGGTGGTGCATTCAACCTTTTGACAAATTAAAGAGTGCATTTATTGAAAACGGTCTATCACTCGATAGCAGTGTATTCAGAAATGGGAAATATGAATCAAAGGAATATGCATACGATTTTACGGGTGCTCCTGATAAGGACATCTATACTTTTGAGAATGATGTTAATAATGAGGACAAGAATGGACAATTTACAGAACTGCCAATTAGTTCAATTAAAAATTCACCACTCTTTTTTTGGACATTGTTTTTATTAGGGCGTAAAAACCCATACTTGCATAAACCATTGGGTGATGGGAGAGCAATGCCTGCACCAGGATACAGAAAAAAATTATTAACGCAATTTACCAATAATCCCGTTTCGGTTGACGGTTACAATGCTACTTTACTTCAAAGGGCATTAAGTAAACTTATAGCCAAAAACAAAAAACACATGGTAATTATTGGTCACCCAAAAGCATTATCACGACTATCCCTGCAAAGAATTGAGGCTTTTGTTATTAAAAACAAAGACAAGCATCAATTCACAACATTTAGCAACGAATTTTTGAAATGATACAATATATAGAACATAAAAACATAGATAAAAAAAAGTGGGA
>JBIIOB010000288.1:0-3715 GCA_044337125.1 Bacteroidia bacterium | reverse complement strand
CATTTGACCAGCTGGATCAGAAGCTAAACGACCAGTAAATCCTAAGCTAGGGAAGTCTCCCGTTGTAGAAGAAGAACGAGCATAGCACAATGCGATACTTCCGTTGTCATCCATTGCGATACTTCCTACCCAACGACTTTTAGTATCAGGAGAATAAGTTCCTTCTTGGAATAATGTCCAAGTACCTGGTGTATTTTCTCTCAATTCAACCCATTTAATGCTGCGTTGAGTAGCGCTAATTTTCACACCCCAGTTTAGAACAATTGAATTATATCCTGTCCATCTTCTGTATTGAGCTCTGTATGTTGGAACTCCACCAATACCATCTAATCTAGCTGTTGTGCCTGGTTGAACGATGTCGTTCCAGCTAGGATCATATGTTCCATCGAATGCTGCTGTAGGAATAGTTGTAGTTGTACTCATAGTCAACGTTGGAGTAGTTGGTGTCCAGTTAACTGTTGCTTTGATGTATTTAATACCATCTACATTTCCACCACCCCAAGCATTTTCTGTATACCAGAAGAAAGGGCAAGGAGTACCTGCAGGAGGTAATCCACCATCAGCATCAGCTGCTAATGGACAGAAAAATCCACTTACAGTTCCAGATGCAAAGTTAGCAACAACCGATCTTGCAGTTTGTCCTAATAACATTTTACTTCTTTCGAACACAAATAGTTTATCAGTACCTTGATTTGATGTCATGTAGTAACCATCTCCCCAGATTGAAAATTTCAAATAATCAGGGAATTGAGATGATGTGTATGTATAGGTATAGTATGTTCCAGTTGGATCTGGCGTAGTTGAAATAGCAATGTATATGCTATTAGATGCTCCAAATTGAGATACAAACCAACGGTCAGCATATTTATCGTACATAATAATAGGGTCACCCATATTACCTGTAGCAGGAGACCATAAAGTACCAATGTTTTTTGGCGCCATTATTTGAGCTCCAGTAGATTTATTAAAAACCTTGAATGGAGTTGCATTTACAGCTTGAACATAATGATTTGGACCTGCTGCTCCAGATGGATCTGGTGGATAACCACCACCATTTTGACCAGCAAAGCTAGATAAAGTTGGAAGCATTGCTCTTGAGCCCATTTGTTTTTGAATTGTACTAGGGTCGTTTCCATAAGCAGGACCATCTTTTTCAGCAGAATATAAGAATGTTTGTGCTTGACGATGAACTTTATCTTTAGACTCCGTCATCTCATGGATGTAGTCTTTTTCGTCTTCGAAATCTGGCAAATCTCTTAATGGTTTTGAAATCCCATTAAATACGCCATAGATAACTTGTGATTCATTATTTGTTTCCGTCTGAGCAGATAGCCCGTTACAAATAATGAGTCCAGCAATTAAGAATGTAGCTTTTTTCATTTGTTTAAAATTTAAATTAGTTTAGAGGGGTTTATTATTTCATAAAATTAAAAAATAAAATTTCAAAATCCAAATTTTTTTAAAGGATTTTTTAGGATTCGGAAAGGGGATTTGGAGGAAATAATGTACTATTTGGTAGCAAATAGCTTCTCTAAAGCAAACATTTCGTCTCTTAATCGAGCAGCTTCGGCAAAATTAAATTCTTTTGCTGCTACTTCCATTGCTTTTCGAGTTCTAGTAATTGCTTTTTGCAGTTCTTCCTTGCTCATGTATTGAACTACTGGGTCAGCTGCATAATTAATTACTTCACTTTCAACATATGGACGAGCTAAATTTCCTTTAGCATCCACAACAACTGTTGTTTGCCCCATAATAGAAGCTTTTGATTTATTTAAAGCGGTTGGCACTAATCCATGTTCAAAATTGTATTCAATCTGTTTTTTTCTTCTTCGTTCAGTTTCATCAATAGTACGCTTCATGCTATCTGTAATTCTATCGGCATACATGATTACTTTTCCATTAATGTTTCTGGCAGCACGTCCTGCTGTTTGGGTCAATGCTCTATCCGAACGCAGGAAGCCTTCTTTATCGGCATCCAAAATAGCAACCAATGATACTTCTGGTAAATCCAGTCCTTCTCTTAAAAGGTTAATTCCAATTAATACATCAAATAACCCCAATCGCAGGTCGCGCATAATTTCTACACGTTCAAGTGTATCCACATCCGAGTGGATATACCGACAACGTATGCCAATATTAAGCATGTATTTATGCAATTCCTCAGCCATACGTTTGGTTAGCGTTGTAACTAGAATACGTTCATCACGTTTTGTTACTTTATCAATCTCTTCTAATAAGTCATCAATTTGATTAATGCTTGGTCGTACCTCAATTACTGGATCCAATAACCCCGTTGGTCGAATCAATTGTTCTGCAATTAAACCTTCCGATTTTATTAATTCATAATCAGCCGGAGTAGCACTCACATAGATGATTTGATTAATCATTGTTTCAAATTCTTCAAACTTTAATGGGCGATTGTCAAGTGCAGACGGTAATCGGAAACCATATTCAACTAAATTTGTTTTTCTTGATCGGTCGCCACCATACATGGCGCGTATTTGTCCAATGGTAACATGACTCTCATCAATTACCATTAAAAAATCATCTGGAAAATAATCCAATAAACAAAATGGGCGAGAGCCAGGTTGACGGCCATCGAAATAGCGTGAATAGTTCTCGATGCCGGAGCAATAGCCCAATTCACGCATCATTTCTAAATCATACGTAACGCGGTCTTCAATTCGTTTAGCCTCCAAGTGTTTTCCATTTTCCTTCATGTAATCCACTTGTTTTACCATGTCTTCTTGAATCTGAAAAATGGCGTTTTTCATTGTTTCTGGACTGGTAACAAAAATATTAGCAGGGTAAATGGTTGCATCTTCGAGTTTTTCAAAACTCTTACCAGTAGATGTTTCAAAATATTCAATTCCTTCAATCTCATCGTCCCAAAAGGTAACACGCATTGAATAGTCAGCGTACGCTAAATTAATATCTACAGTATCTCCTTTTACTCTAAAATTACCTCTTAAAAAATCTTCGGTGGTGCGTGAATACAAACTTTCCACTAAGCGGTGTAGGAATTTGTTCCGACTAATGATTTCCCCTTTTTTTATCTTAATCACATTCTCACGAAACTCCATTGGGTTTCCGATGCCATAAATACATGAAACAGAGGAAACAACAATCACATCTCTTCTTCCTGAAAGTAAAGCAGATGTGGCACTTAATCGAAGTTTTTCAATCTCATCATTAATAGACAAATCTTTTTCGATATAGGTGTTTGTGCTAGGAATAAAGGCTTCTGGCTGATAATAATCATAATAACTTACAAAATATTCAACTGCATTGTTTGGAAAAAACTGTTTGAATTCGCCATACAATTGAGCAGCTAATGTTTTGTTATGACTGAGTATAAGTGTGGGTTTTTGGACTTGCTGAATAACATTGGCAATGGTAAATGTTTTACCAGAGCCAGTAACACCTAACAATGTTTGTGCAGGCACATTTGCATTCACACCTTCCACTAGCTGCTTTATTGCTGTAGGTTGATCACCGGTAGGTTGAAAATCTGCTATTAGTTTAAAGTCCATTTTTTATTTTTCTACAATCCGTTTTCAGAAATCAACCAAATTAAAGCAGCCATTGAAGCACCACCTAATTCTAATTCTCTTCTATTTACAGCTTCAAATGTATCAATTGCAGTATGATGATAATCAAAGTAGCGTTGTGAGTCGGGCATTAGTTCTAAAATAGGAGTTCCTAATTCTTCATT
>JBIIOB010000287.1:0-3717 GCA_044337125.1 Bacteroidia bacterium | reverse complement strand
TCATTTACAACAAAAAATGAAACTCAAAAAATGGAAGAAAAAAACCTCGAAAGTTTTTACTTCCGAGGTTAATATTTAATTAGTTTTATAATCTAATCCGTGTCAACTTTTTTCAGGACTAGTCAAAAAATTTATTTATTTCTTCAGAAGTGAGCAATCTCCATTCGCCTGATTTCAGATTTCCTAATCGGATATGCATTATTCGAATTCGCTGCAATTTCAATACCTGATAACCAAATACATTACACATTCTACGTATTTGTCGGTTTAATCCTTGTTTTAAAATAATTCTGAATACTCGTTTGGTGCCTGGTTCTGCCTTTATAGTACATGGTTTTGTAATTGCATCGCCAATATTTACACCATTGGCCATCTCTTTTAAAAACTGATTTCGTAATGGCATGTTCAGCGTTACTACATATTCTTTTTCGTGTTCAAAATCGGGATGAATAATTTTATGAATGATACTTCCATCGTTCGTTAATAAAATCAAGCCTTCGGAGTCTTTGTCCAATCGTCCAATCGGTAAAATTTTTTCAGGATAGTTAATTGCATCAATAATATTACCTTCAATTTTTTCGGTAGTGCAAATAATTCCAACAGGTTTATTATAAGCAATGTAAATGAAATTAGTTGTTGTTGAATTCTCCATTGTTAAAGCAAAGGTAATTTCTATTGTTCGTATTAAAAATATTTTTATACATTTGCCCTGCGTTTGGTCCCTTTCATGTTTGAAAGGGTTAAAAGGGAATCAGGTGTAAATCCTGAACATTTCCCGATGCTGTAAGTTCTAATTACGATTTTAACATTTAGCCACTGTCAGTTGGTATCTCGATCCTCAAGTCAAGATTCAATTAATGGGAAGGCGTTAAAACCAGAACGAGTCAGAAGACCTGCCATTTGCAAAACATTTGTAGCTTTCGGAGAAAAGGCGAAGAATAGATGAATTGGTTATTGATTTTCTATCCTTACTTATTTACCGTCTGTTATAAATGATTGTTCAACCAATAAAGGTGAATTAATCGTTTGTAAAGATGAATTTTGTTAGACGTACGTATTTACTATTAATTCTATGCATAAGCATGTCGCATGTTTATGCTCAAAATGATTCATTGAAACAACTCAATGTTGTTGAAATTACAGTTTCTAGAACAACCCATTTTTCAACTGCCTCCAAATTTCAATTAATCGATATCTCAAAATTAGAACGCTATTCCAATAATAACCTAGCCGATCTTCTTTCCAATGAGAGTTTGATTTTTATTAAATCTTATGGTTTAGGTAGTTTAGCTTCTACTTCCTTCAGAGGTGCAAGTGCATCGCATACTGCAGTGTTGTGGAATGGATTTAATCTTCAAAGTTCAATGCATGGTATGATAGATTTGTCGCTTGTACCGGCTAATTTTCTGAACTCAGTTCAATTGCAATATGGCAGCGCAAGTGCATTGTGGGGTAGTGGTGCAGTAGGTGGAACGATTCATTTAAATAACACCACGACCTTTGATAAAGGACTTAGTTTGTATTCGAATTTATCCTATGGTAGCTTTTTAGATAAACAGCAGCAATTGTCTGTTGAAATTAGTAAAAAGCGAATCGTTTCTAACATTAAACTATTTAATCACGATGCAAAAAATGATTTCAAATTTACAAATAGAGCTCAGTCTGGAAAACCACTTCAGTTGCAACAAAATGCCAATTTGAAGCAATTTGGTTTGTTGCAAGAAAATTATTTTAGAATAAATAAATATCAATTGGTTAATACTCGCTTCTGGTATCAGTTCAATGATAGAGGTCTACCACCATCCATGACTCAAAATTTTAGTAATGCTTACCAAAAGGATGAATCTTATCGAATTACTTCAGAATGGCAGGTCAATAAAAATAAATATTCTCTAAATTTTAGGGCAGGCTATTTTGATGAAAAATTGAACTATAATGATTCATTGAGTGCCATTTTTTCAAAGAGTCATTCCCAAAGTGCCATCGTTGAATTTGAGACTAAATTTAATTTAACAAAGTTTGATTTAATAAATATTGGAATAAACAATACGAATAATACTGCGTATACTGAAAGTTATAGCAATTCCTATAATCAAAATCGTTCCTCCTGTTTTGCTAGTTTTAGATTGCACACACTGAATTATAATTGGAATGCAATACTAAGTGTTCGTCAAGAATTTATGGGATCAAATCCACTTCCATTTACTAGTTCTTTTGGAATTGATGGAATTCTTTTAAAATACATTTTTCTTAAAATTAATATTGCACAACATTATAGAGTTCCAACCTTTAATGATTTGTATTGGGTACCTGGAGGTAATCCTAATTTGCTACCTGAAAGTGGTTGGAACGAGGATGCTACTATTGCCTTTAAAAAAGCAATTAAAAAGACAAAAGTTGAATTAGAAGCTGCTGTTTTTAACAGAGATATAAATAATTGGGTGCTTTGGCAGCCTGGCAATTCAGGAATATGGTCGCCCCAAAATGTACAAGAGGTTTGGTCAAGAGGTTTGGAATATAAATTAAATGCGAATTATCAAAATTCGAAATGGATGATAGAATTATCAGGTTTATATAATTACATATTATCTACCAACCAAAAAAGTGTTTCCGCATCAGATGCTACTCTGTATAAGCAATTAATTTATGTGCCTATACAAAATGCCCAAGGAAGCGCAATGTTTAAATATAAAGGAACAAGTGTTTCATATAATCATGTTTATGTTGGATATCGTTATACAAGCACTGACAATAAGAATTATATCAAGCCTTATTCAATTGGAAATATTAAAGTGGCTCAAGATTTTAAGCTTACTGGAGCGAAAATAAAATTATACGTTCAATTGAATAATATTTTCAATGAAAACTATGAAGTAATTGAGTATCGTCCTATGCCGTTATTAAATTATCAAATTGGATTATCACTTTATTTTAATGAAAAAAAAACAAATAACAATCAACTAACAAATTATGAAATCAACTAAAGTATTTTTTTTAACTACATTTTTATTCGGAACAGTATTGATAGGTTGTAAAAAAGATGACCCAGAACCGGATCCAACAACTCCATCGGCAACAACAACTTACGATAATGGTGTTTTTGTAACGAATGAAGGGCCTTTCGGCTCTGGTACAGGCACATTGAGCTTTATTAGTAGAGGTAGTAATGTCGTTTATAATGATATTTTTGAAGCAAAAAATTCTTTCCCACTAGGTAATATTGTTCAATCAATGAGTATACATAATGCTAAAGGATATATTGTGGTTAACAATTCAGGGAAAGTAGAAATTGTTGATGGAAGTACAATGGCAACTGCAGGAACTATTTCCGGTTTTACTTTTCCTCGTTATTTTTTAGGTATTGATAATTCAAAAGCATTTGTTACAGAATGGGGAGCTGGTGGATTAGCAGGTTCTGTAAAAGTTGTTGATTTGGCAACTAAAACAATTACTGCAACAATTGCAACTGGTAAAGGAGCAGAAAATATGGTACGAGTTGGAAATAAGGTATTCGTAGCTTGTGGAGGTGGTTATGATAACGATAGTGTTCTTACTATTATTGATGCCCTAACAAATATAGTGGATACCACAATTTTAGTCGGACCTAATCCAACAAATTTGCAGGTTGATGCAAATGGAAATGTTTGGGTGTTGTGTAAAGGAAAACAAAATTCTACATGGACAGCGCTTGAACAAACCGGGACATTAATTCGAATA